>JAZUOL010000106.1:0-2206 GCA_045604605.1 Acutalibacteraceae bacterium
AGTTCAAGATGATCAAATAATATTCTGCATATCTTTGCAGATTCAACTATTAATTTGAACATCTGTCTGCCGATTCTGTTCTCTAAACTATCCAACATACCTTCCATACGATTTAGAATTTCAACATTCACATATTCCGAAATATGTCTGTTAAATAAATACGCATTATAAAATTCAAGTGCCTGTACAACAAACTCGCTGCGAGTTTTAACATCGTACCTAATTTGATTGATATCACACTCTTTTAACAGGCTGTCGGGAATCCATATGCTTATGTGTTTACTTTCTTTTTGTTTACTCATTAAAAATCCTCCTTTTGGGTGCTTCACACTGCGAAGCACCCGATATTTATTGCTTTAACTCTGCGTTTTACCATATATAGCACCCGAATTATCACCAAATTTCCAATCTTAGCACCACCCGAACGGCACTGCCGGTCGGTGTTTAACCGCACTGTGGCATCAAAATGCACCAGTGCTTTTTCCTGCTTTATTTTATTTTGTCCACTTTTCGTTCAAGTCGGTGTCATTTCAGTTTGGTGGTTTTATCATTTTCATAGTGCTATTTTTATTATTTTTTGTTACTTACGGTATTTCTTGTCGGGAGCAACGGTTATTTCTTTTCAGGGGTGTATTTCCCTTGCCGTGTCTTTTATTTCCCAATATCTACGGCACTTTTGTTGCGACCGACTCTCAAAATCGATTTTAAGGTGTTAACTTCCTTGCTCGGCTTTGGATATGAGAGGCTAACTTTTCAGGGTGGTGTAACTACCTTACCCCGAAACTTTTTGTCTCAAATTTCTTTAAATTCTATAGTTTTTTTGCTCCAAATTAAAAATCCCTTTTCTTTGATTACTGTATAATAAATCTTAATATGGGTGGAGCAATCAAAACTCAAAAAACTTTTTGAATTATGGTGGCTCTTTAGGATGCTTTTTATTATATTTTTCAAGTTCTTTTTGAGCTTTATCTATGGCAGCCTTTTCTGCATTTTCTTTCAGTTGTCGTTCGAAATTATATTCAAGTGCTTCTCTTATAGGTCTGATTTTATATTTTAAATTACCATTCCGTTTCTTGCCGTTTTTCAAAATAACTTCAGTCGGCTCTGTGGAGATAAGACATTTTTCTTCAAGCTCTGCAACATATTTTGCCACCGTATTTTTGCTTTTTATTTTAAGGGCTTTCCCGATGGTTTTGTAGCTTGGGTAGCACTCATATTTCTCTCGGTCTTCTATGTACATGAGATAACAATAAATGGCTAATGCTGTTGCGCTTAATTCTAAATTCATAACATAGTTTGAGAGTATAAAACAATTACTCAATTTGGTTTGTTGGTTATATAGATAATTCATCTGAATCCTCCTTTCCGGAAGAGGACTCCGATGCAATATCTCCGTATTCAATTTTTATAAGTTCTTCCTCATTATGTTTCAGAAGGTCATACAAAACCGAGATGAGATAGGGAACTGTATCTATATTTTTCTTCTGCCAAATGCCATTAACTTTTTCTCTTGGCAGTCTGTTATCTGCGCAGGCTATATGCTCGTAGCTGATATTTTTTAATCTTTCCCTAACCAATTCCTGCGGAATTTTTTCGCCGTAAAATTTTATATATTTTTGACGGTACATTCTTTCTAACGCTTCTTCAAAATCAATTTTTAATTGACCTTCAAGATTGTATGTTTCTGCCTGATCAATCAGCCGCGCTATTGATGAGGATTGATTATTTATAAAATCTTTAATATTATTATTTGAGTATTTATATAGTCCGTCCTGCATACTATCCGGTTCTTCTGAAAGACTATCACGATGTCTTTCGGGAATACTATCCATAGTCTTTTCGGCAGACTGTTTTTCATCTTCATAGTATTCCTGACATACTGTGTAGAGATTAGAGCCTTTTCCGCCACGACCTCTTGTTCGGTTTTCTTTTTCAATGTAACCTAAATTGATGAGGCGGTTGATTACATTTGCTGTTTTGGAACGGCTGATATTCATATTGGCGGCGATGGTAGAGTAGGAAGGAAAACAAATATTTTCCTCGTTAGATAATTTACACAAATAACACAACACTCTGAACTCGTATGTATCGAGTCTTTTGTCCAGAATTGCTTCGTTAGGTATTGTGGTAAAGTTGACCTTTAGTTTTTTCATATTTGCCTCCTTAATTCCAAAACATCGAGTAGGGCAAAATTAATTGCCCTCTC
>JAZUOL010000107.1:0-79442 GCA_045604605.1 Acutalibacteraceae bacterium
CCACATAAAACCGTCAGTCACAGGCGAGACTCTTTATATCGTAATAATTTTACCATTTTGAAAAATTGGTGTCAAGGCACATTAAGTATAATAATATATATATAATTCTTAATATATATGGTCAAAATGCTAATAATGAATTTCAGTTTTATTGTGCCTTGGTTTCACAGTACAAGCAACGGTATTCAGCCTTTTCTTTATCGGTGAGTTTAAAGATATGATTTATCTCCTGCTCAGTGCTCGTAATACAACGGGGATTCTTACATTTAATAACATTTATAAGCTTTTCGGGAGGGCTTACAGTAAGCTTTTCAACCCTCTTGCAATCGCGGATAATATTTATGGTGATACCGGGGTCAACGTAGCCAATAACATCAAAATCTATATCTATATCCGCATCAATTTTTATAATGTCTTTTTTTCCCAATTTTTTGCTCGTTACGTTTTTAATGATTGCAACGGAGCAATCAAGGTTATCAAGACCTAAAAGCTCATATATACGCATACCTCTGCCGGCAGTGATATGGTCTATAACAAAACCGTTTGTAATGGAATCTATATTCATTTCTTTGCCTCCTCCAAAAGCTTAAGTATAAGTGCCATTCGCATATATTTACCATAAAGAACCTGTTTAAAATAACAAGCTCTCGGGTCATCATCAACAGCAACGCTGATTTCGTTAACTCGGGGAAGCGGATGCATAATGCATAAATCCTTTTTAGCATTTACGAGTTTCTTAGGTTCAAGAATATAACTATCCTTAAGACGTAAATAATCCTCTTCGTTGAAGAAACGCTCTCTCTGAACTCTTGTCATATAAAGAATATCAAGCTCAGGCATTACGCTTTCAAGATCAGTTGTCTGCTTATAAGGAATACCATTCTTTTTAAGAACATCTTTCTTTATGTAGCTCGGAAGCTTCAATTCATCAGGTGAAATAAGAACAACCTTGATTCCACTGTATCTTGAAAGAGCAGTAATGAGAGAATGAACTGTTCTGCCGAATTTAAGGTCACCACAGAAACCAACTGTAAGGTTTTCGAAACCGCCTTTTTCACGATTAATTGTAAGCAAGTCTGTCAAAGTCTGGGTGGGATGATTATGTCCACCGTCACCTGCATTAATAACGGGAATTGTAGCATTCTGAGCAGCAACAAGTGGCGCACCCTCTTTAGGATGGCGCATTGCTATAATATCAGCATAGCAACTGATTGTTTTTGCAGTATCTGCCACACTTTCACCCTTTGCGGCAGAAGAGTTGTTTGCCGCAGAAAAACCGATAACACTACCGCCCAACTCAATCATTGCCGACTCAAAGCTGAGACGGGTTCTTGTTGAGGGTTCAAAGAAAAGCGTTGCAAGCTTTTTTCTTTTACACTTTTCGCAGTACTTATCAGGGTTATCTATAATATCATTTGCCGTTGCAATAAGCTCATTTACTTCTTCAACGGTAAAATCGAGAATATCAATTAAGCTTCTCATTTACTACTAATCCCCTTTTTGTATTTTTAAATTCAAGAAAATTCACTAATTAATCTTTAGCTCCGTTGATAGCAAGATATTTCTTGATTCTTTCAACATTTTCCTTGTTTTTCTCATCTTCTTCGAGATATTCGATAATGTCGTAAACGTCAACAACAGAATATACGGGGAAGCCATATTCTTCGCCAACCTCTGCCATAGCAGATTTTTCTGTCTGACCTTTTTCTTTACGGTCAACCATAACGAAGGTTGCAGCAACCCTTGTACCCTTAAGACCTGAAAGGATTGACATGCTTTCACGAATAGCAGTACCTGCTGTGATAACATCTTCAACGATTACGATTTCTTCACCCTCCTGAGGCTTGTAACCAACGAAAACGCCACCTTCGCCGTGGTCTTTTTCTTCCTTACGGTTAAAGAAGAAAGGAACATCAAGACCATTCTTTGCAAGAGCAACTGCAACAGAAACTGCTATCGGTATACCTTTGTATGCAGGTCCGTAAAGAACAGTTTTCTTGTTACCTACTTTTTCAAAATATGCTTTTGCGTAGAATTCGCCTAATTTGCAAATCTGTTCGCCTGTTTTAATATCACCTGCGTTAATGAAATAAGGAATTTTTCTACCGCTTTTTGCAGTAAAATCACCGAATTTAAGAACGCCTGCACCTTCTAAAAACTGTATAAACTCTCTTTTGTAAGCTTCCATAATACTCTATCTCCTTTAATTAGTCACAGAATTCTTCGACACATCTGTTATATGCTGCAACGGGGTCTTCTGCTGCAGTAATAGGTCTGCCTACAACAATGTAGTCAGAGCCGATTTTCTTTGCCTCTGCAGGAGTCATAACTCTCTTCTGGTCGCCGATATCACCGTCTGCAAAACGAACACCGGGAGTGATTGTAAGAAATTCTTTTCCGCAAGTTTCGTGAACCTTACCTGCTTCAAGAGGTGAGCAAACAACACCATCAAGACCTGCAACCTTTGCATTGTGAGCATAGTGCATAACAACCTTATCAATAGGCTCTTTAATAAGAAGGTCTTTTTCCATTCTTTCCTGGTCAGTTGATGTAAGCTGAGTAACTGCAATAAGAAGAGGTCTTGTGCCATCGGGACGGGTAAGACCTTCAAGAGCACCTTCCATCATACTGATTGTTCCTGATGCGTGAAGATTTGTAATATCAACATCAAGATTAGAAAGAACTGCCATTGATTTTTTAACTGTGTTAGGAATATCGTGAAGCTTAAGGTCAAGGAAAATCTTGTGACCTCTCTTTTTGATTTCGCGAACAATCTGAGGACCCTCTGCATAGAAAAGCTCCATACCGATTTTTACGAAAGGCTTTCTTCCGCCTTCAAATTTATCAAGAAATTCATAAACCTTTTCTGCGCTTGAAAAGTCACAAGCAACAATTACATCTTTACCCATTATTTTGCCACTCCTATTATTTCACTTAAATTATTTATTCCATATTTATCCATAACTGCAGGTAATTCGTTGATAATATCACGGCAGATACAAGGGTCAATAAGGTTTGCCGCACCAACTTCAACTGCAGTTGCTCCTGCAAGCATAAGCTCAATAACATCCTCTGCAGAGGAAACACCGCCCATACCAACAACGGGGATGTCAACTGCATTTGCTACCTGATAAACCATACGTACTGCAATAGGGAAAATCGCACTTCCTGAGAAGCCCCCCATTTTGTTTGCTATAACAGGCTTCTTTGTTTTAAGATCGATTCTCATACCAAGAAGAGTGTTAATAAGACTGATACCGTCTGCACCTGCTGACTCACACTCTTTTGCAATGGCAACAATATCTGTTACATTGGGTGAAAGCTTAATAATTACCGGCTTTTTTGTTACTGCTTTAACTGCTGCAGTAACCGCTGCCGCAGCTTTAGGGTCTGTGCCGAAGCTCATACCACCGCCGTGAACATTAGGACAGCTGACATTAACCTCAAGCCAACCGACCTGCTCTTCTTTATCAAGCTTTTCGCAAGTGTAAGCGTAATCTTCAATAGCAAAGCCACTTACATTTGCCATAACCTTTTTATCAAAGCATTTTTTTAGCTTTGGAAGCTCTTCAGAAATAACCTTTTCAACACCGGGGTTCTGAAGACCAACTGCATTTATCATACCTGCAGTACATTCTGCAATTCTGGGAGTAGGATTACCAAAACGAGGATCCTTTGTTGTTCCCTTAAAGGAAAAAGTACCGAGGCAATTTATATCATAAATTTCTGCGAACTCATAACCGTAACCGAAGGTTCCGCTGGCAGGAATTATAGGGTTATCAAGCTCTATTCCGCAAAGATTAACACTTAATCTGCCCATAAAATCTCCTCCTTCGTAAGCACAGGTCCGTCTTTACAGATTCTCTTGTAGCCTGTAACGGTTTTGCAAGAACAACCCATACAAGCACCAAATCCACAACCCATTCTTTCTTCAAAGCTGAACTGACCACTTGTGGCACTCACTTTAAAAATTGCTTTAAGCATAGGCTCGGGACCGCATGTGTAGAAATATGTATAATCAATTTCCTTCATTGCATCTGTGACAAATCCCTTGATGCCATAAGAACCATCAACAGTTGTAACAAAAACATCTGCTCCTAAAGCCTTGAAATCTTCCTCACAGAAAACCTCTTCTTTAGTATTGAAGCCAAGAACAACACTTACTTTTTTACCCTCTGCAATAAGCTTTTTGCAAAGCATATAAAGGGGCGGAACACCAACGCCACCACCTAAAAGCAAAGGCTTGTCACCTGAAAGAGAAAGGTCATAACCATTACCAAGACCAGTGAGAATATTAAGTTCTTCACCTGCAGCCATTTTTGACATCTGCTCTGTGCCCTTACCTACAACCTTGTAGATGAGAGTGAGAACACCATCTTCGCTATCACAAACGGAAATTGGTCTGCGAAGATAAAGTCCATCTAATTTAATATTTACAAACTGTCCGGAAGATGTGATATCACTCACATCTCCCTGAAGCTTCATTTTATACACTGTTTGAGTAAGAGGTGCATTTTCTGTTATCTTAAAAATTGATTCTCTCATAAGTTACCTTCTGCATCGATAGTTGAAATTGTAAGTGTGATATCTTCAAGAACATCAAGAAGAACTCTTACGGTATCGAGTGCTGTGAATATTGTTACATTGTTTTCAATAGCATAACGGCGAATCAAGTGACCGTCATTATTGTTCTCACTACTTCCGTTAATGTCTTTTGTGTTAATAACATAAGCAATGTAACCCTGACGGAGTGCATCAGGAACTTCATTACTACCATCGCTGATTTTGCCAAGTACATGAGTTCTGATTCCATTCTCTTTAAGGAATTTTGCAGTACCTGCAGTTGCCTGAATATTGAAACCAAGCTTATAGAAACGGCGGATAAGAGGAAGAGCTTCTTCTTTATCCTTATCTGCAACTGTTGCAAAAACAGTACCATAGTTCTGAAGGTGCATACCTGAAGCCTGAAGAGCTTTATAAAGAGCTCTGTTCAATTTATCGTCATAACCGATCGCTTCACCTGTTGATTTCATTTCGGGTGAAAGGTAAGCATCAAGACCACGGATTTTATTGAATGAGAATACGGGAACTTTTACATACCAACGTTTCTTTTCTTCAGGATAAATATCGAAGATACCCTGCTCTTTAAGGCTCTTGCCCATAATAACTTCTGTTGCGATATCTGCAAGAGAATAGCCTGTTGCTTTTGAAAGGAATGGAACTGTTCTTGAAGAACGGGGGTTAACCTCGATGATATATACATCATCATTTTCGTCAACAATAAACTGAATGTTGAAAAGACCCACAATACCGATTCCAAGACCAAGCTTCTTTGCATACTGAAGAATTATGCCTTTAACCTTGTTTGAAATACTGAATGAGGGATAAACGCTGATGGAGTCACCGGAGTGAATACCTGTTTTCTCAACAAGCTCCATAATACCGGGAACAAATACATCTCTGCCGTCACAGATAGCGTCAACCTCAACCTCTTTACCATAAATATATTTATCAACAAGAACGGGCTTGTCCTCATCAATTTCAACAGCTGTTCTGAGGTAGTGACGAAGCTGTTCTTCATTTGCAACAATCTGCATCGCGCGTCCGCCGAGAACGAAGGAAGGACGAACAAGAACGGGATATCCGATTTCAGCTGCAGCTGCGATACCATCCTCAAGATTTGTAACAGCCTTACCTTTTGCACGGGGAATATTCAATTCATTGAGAAGATTCTCGAATGCATTACGGTCTTCTGCACGGTCTATAGCAGCACAGTCAGTACCGATAATTTTCACACCACGGTCATGAAGAGGCTGTGCAAGGTTAATAGCAGTCTGGCCACCAAGAGAAGCAACAACACCTTCGGGCTTTTCGAACTCAACGATGTTCATAACATCTTCGGGTGTGAGAGGTTCAAAATAAAGCTTGTCTGCAGTTGTATAGTCAGTAGAAACTGTTTCGGGGTTATTATTTATGATAATAGCCTCGTAGCCTGCGTTTTTGATAGTCATAACAGCGTGAACTGTTGAGTAGTCAAATTCTACACCCTGACCGATACGGATAGGACCTGCACCAAGAACGATAATTTTTTTCCTGTCAGTAAGGCGTGATGCGTTCTCGCCTGTATATGAAGAATAGAAATAAGGAATATATGCATTTGTATGACAAGTATCAACCATCTTGAATACAGGGAAGAGGTTAATTTCCTTACGTTTGTTGTAAACATCAATCTCATTGCAATTCCAAAGACGAGCGATGTATTTATCACTGAAGCCCATCTTCTTTGCAGCAACAAGAGTTTCGTCATCTTTATTCACACGAAGCTTTTCTTCCATATCAATAATGTTTTTGATTGCTTCAAGGAAATATGGAGTAATCATAGTAACTTCATGGATTTTCTCAATGGAAACGCCATGATAAATAAGCTCTGCAATAGCAAATATGTTATCAGAACGGAACTCTGAAATATATTCAAGAAGCTCTTCAACACTCATATTATCAAACTTTGAAAGGTACATATGGTTAGCGCCGATTTCAAGAGAACGGATACCTTTAAGAAGAGCTTCTTCAAGGTTTGAGCCGATACCCATAATTTCACCTGTAGCCTTCATCTGAGTACCAAGCTTATTTGTTGCAGATGTAAATTTATCAAATGGGAAACGAGGCAATTTAGCAATAACATAATCAAGTCTGGGCTCAAATGCAGCGTTTGTATTAGCAATCTGAATTTCTTCAAGAGCCATACCAACCGCAATCTTTGCAGTAACACGGGCAATAGGATAGCCTGAAGCCTTTGATGCAAGAGCGGAAGAACGGGAAACTCTGGGGTTTACCTCAATAAGATAATATTCAGAAGTGTGAGGATTAAGAGCAAACTGAACGTTACAGCCACCTTCAATTTTAAGCTCCTTGATGAGCTTGATAGCTGAATCATTAAGCATCTTCTCATCTTCTTTGCTGAGTGTCATAATAGGTGCTACAACGCAGGAGTCACCTGTATGAACACCAACGGGGTCAATATTTTCCATACCGCAGATGGTGATAGCGTGGTCATTGGAGTCACGCATAACCTCAAACTCGATTTCTTTATAGCCCTTAACACTCTTTTCAATAAGAGCCTGATGAACAGGAGAAAGCTTGAAAGCGTTTGTACCAATTTCAATAAGCTCTTCTTCATTATAAGCAAAGCCGCCACCTGTACCGCCAAGTGTGAAAGCAGGACGAACAACAACAGGATAACCGATACGGCTTGCCGCTGCCTTTGCTTCCTCTAATGAGTAAGTGATTTCTGAAGGAATAACAGGTTCACCGATAGACTCGCAAAGCTCTTTGAACATTTCGCGGTCTTCAGCGCGCTCAATGGAAGCACTTGATGTACCGAGAAGCTGGACCTCACATTCTTTAAGGACACCTTTTTTCTCAAGCTGCATAGCAAGGTTAAGACCTGTCTGACCACCGATACCGGGAATGATAGCATCAGGACGCTCGTGACGAATAATCTTTGCAACATATTCGAGAGTAAGAGGCTCCATATAAACCTTATCAGCGATAATGGTGTCGGTCATAATTGTTGCAGGGTTAGAGTTAACAAGAACAACCTCGTAGCCCTCCTCTTTAAGTGCCAGACAAGCCTGAGTACCTGCATAGTCAAACTCTGCTGCCTGACCGATAACTATAGGACCTGAGCCTATAATCAAAACTTTTTTAATGTCTGTTCTCTTTGCCATACTTGAATTCCTCCAAATTTATATCATCGTGATTATTTAACTTATTTAGTGTAAGCAACTTTTTCGTTACATACTGTAAGGACACATTCACCCTTCACTTTCATACCCTCAAAAGGCGTTGCTTTACCTTTTGAAAGAAAGTCATCAGGATTTATAATGCTTTCTTTTTCCAAATCCCATACTGTGAAATCTGAATTAAGAGGTATTCCGAACCTTTCACGAGGATTAATTGCCATAATTTCAACCAGTTTTTCGAGAGTGATTTCTCCTGTTTCAACAAAGTGGGTATACATAATCTGGAATGCAGTTTCTATTCCCACAACTCCGAAAGCGCTACCTGCAAGCCCTTTGCTTTTTTCCTCTGCAGAATGGGGCGCATGGTCAGTAGCTATCATATCAATAGTGCCATCCTTAATACCCTCTATCAAAGCAAGCTTATCTTCCCTTGAACGAAGGGGCGGATTCATTTTGAATCTCCCGTTTTCCTGCAAATCGCTATCATCAAGCACAAGGTAGTGTGGACCTGTTTCGCAGGTTACATCCAACCCCTCTGCTTTGGCTTTTCTTATAAGCTCAACGCTTTCTTTTGTTGAAATGTGGCAAACATGGTATTTACAACCCGTTTCCTTAACCAATTTCAAATCTCTTTCAATTGGCTTCCATTCACTTTCACTACAAATACCCTTGTGATTATGCTCTTTGCAGTAAACTCCGTCGTGAATGTAACCACCATACAAAAGCGAATTATCTTCACAATGGGCAACTATCATTTTGCCAAGTCTTTTTGCTTCAAGCATTGCCCGGCGCATAAGCTCTTCGCTCTGAACTCCCCTGCCATCATCGGAAAAAGCAATTGAATTTTCCGCCATAGCTTCCATCTCAGAAAGCTCTTCACCCTTTTGACCGATTGTTATTGAAGCATAAGGGTAAACATTTATGGTAGCATCTCTCTCTATTATGTCTGTTTGTTCTTTCAGATGCTCTGCAGTATCTGGAACGGGATTCAGATTGGGCATAGTGCAAACGGCAGTATAACCACCTCTTGCAGAAGCCTTGCAACCTGTTTCAATCGTCTCTTTATAAGAAAAACCCGGCTCACGAAAATGCACATGCACATCGCAAAAACCGGGAAATATAAAATATTTATCACAATTGAAAACAGAAAGAGCAGGACAAGAAGATAACTGAGCCGCAACATCTACATAAAAGGAAGGAGAACCGACCTTTTTCATTGCAGCCATATTTATTGTTTTTGCCTTGAGTTGCTGTAACATAATAATCCCTTTCCGTTAATTTAATTTTTACGCCTATCAGGGAGGCTTTGGCAATAAAAAAGCCTTGCACATTGGCAAGGCTGAACACACAAAAACATTGATACAGTTAAACCTGTACCGAATATATTCATAATTCATCTTGCCGATCTCTCTGTACCGACTTAAAGACCTTATTTATGATACCAAAACGCCACCGAAAAGTCAATATAAACTCTGCTATTCAGACGCCATTTTTCAGTATATAAACAAGGCATTTTTTGTTAAGTTTGACTAAAAAATATTGTATCACAAAAAAACTTCCTAAACAAGAAAAAATCTGTTCATTTTTGCATTTTGTTAAAATGCCCAAAACTAAAAACCCAAGTTTGTCAATGTGACGAATAATAAATGTTGAATATCCCCTTTTTATAGTGTAAAATAAAACATTATATTATATATTCAAATTGGGATGGTGATATCTTGAGAAAAGAGAATATGCTGTATATTTTCCAAAAAGGCTTCAACTATTCTCAGGATGGACCGGGAAACCGCCTTGTTTATCATTTATCAGGATGCAACTTAAAATGTCCCTGGTGCTCAAATCCCGAGGGAATGGAAATAACCAAAGCCATTAACTCTCTGACTGTTGAAGAAATGGTAAAAGAAGCTATTTCCTGCAAAATGATGTTTATTGACGGTGGTGGTGTAACCCTTACGGGCGGCGAGGTTACCTGCCAGAAGGACAGTGTTCAATCACTTTTAGAACAATTAAAAGAAAACAATATTCACACCTGTATCGAAACAAATGCATCATTAAAAAACTGCGAAAAAATTTTTGAATCAGTTGATTTTATGATTGCAGACTTCAAATCTCCTGACCCTGAAAAACTAAAAATGTTCACAGGTGCAGAAATTGAAACAATAAAAGAAAATCTTATTTTCAGAGCCGAAACAGGAAAGCCCTTGCTAATAAGAATCCCCCTTATAAACGGCTTTAATAACGGAAAAGAAAATGCTGTTTTATTCTCAGAATTTTTTGAGAACTTAAAGGTCAAAAGCGGTAACGAGAATCTGTGCTTTGAAATATTGACCTATCACGAATACGGGAAAGAGAAATACGAAAAAGCGGGTAAGGATTATAAAGTTGAGAATGGCTTTGTAACTCCCGAGGATGTAAAAATTCTGGCAACAGAAATCAAAAATAAAAATTTGAATTTAATTCACACTTGAGGTGTTTGATATGTATAAATTTAACCCTATGACAACAACAGAAAAAGCCAAGCTTCTTTTCAAGGAAGAAAGAGCAATCAATCATCTTGAAGGTTGGTTTATTATTAAAGAAGCAGAGCAGAAAGCAGATGCAAAATACTCTTCACTCCCACCTATGAGAAGAGCGGCAGAAAAATTCAAAGAGGCTGTTAAAATTTTACCTCTTTCAATCAGCGACCATGCAATTTTTGCAGGCACTCAGAGAGATGCATTTGCAAGAAGCTATGCTCTTATTAACCCCACCTTCAAGGTTGAAACCTTTGCAGGCTACTGCGACCCTACCGCAGTTTATGACGATATTGACCCTACTGAAGAGTTTCCCAAGGAGCGTATTGAAGCTCTCCGCGAGCTTGATAAACAGACTGATTATGTAAAAACACTTTCTGCAGTTTATAAGGACTGCGAAAAGCTTACAGGAGAGGTTGCATTTTTTGTTGAACAGGTAACAGGTCATCTTATTCCCGATATGCGATATGCTTTAAAATATGGCATTAAAAAAATGCTTGCCGATATTGAAGAAAAGCAAAATAACGCAAATGCTGAGCAAAAAGATAATTACAAAGCAATGAGTGTTGCTCTTGATTGCGCCCTCATTCTTGCAGAAAGATATAAAACAATTGCAGAAGAAAAATTAGCTGTTGCAGAAGGTGAAAGAAAAGAAGAGCTCAAGCTTTTGATTGATACTCTCGCAAAGGTTCCAGAAAACGGAGCTGAAACTCTCTATGAAGCAATTCAGAGCTTCATTATTCTTTGGGAAACAATGTGCCTTGAACAAGCACCCAACCCCTTTGCTTTTTCCGTTGGTAATGCAGACAGAATCTTCGAGCCTTACAGAGCAAATGACGGTCTTTCAAGAGAAGAAACTGCTGCACTTTTCAAGCATTTTCTTGTATTTTTTAATGTTGCAGACAGAAGCTGGGCTATTTCTCAGAACCTTATTGTAAGCGGTCGTGATAAAGACGGCAACGACCTTACAAATGCTTCAACTTATGCTCTTCTTGATGCATACTATGAAATGAATCTCCCCCAGCCTATTCTTTCTGTTAAGCTTCATAAAAACACACCAGAAAAGCTTTACAGCGAACTTGGCAGATTCCTTTTCACTCCCGGTTGCCTTACACCCTCTTTCTTCAATGATGATTCGCTTTATCAGGTGCTTTCCGAAGCAGGAATTGATATTGACGATATTCCCGACACCTCAATTGCAGGTTGTCAGGAGCCTCTCATTATGGGTAAAGACAACGGCAACACCACAAACAGTTGGTTTAATCTCGGCAAGGTTCTCGAATTAACGCTCAATGATGGTTATTCAACTGTTACAGGCGAATATATCGGAACTGTTTGTGAAGAAACAGACGCTTTAACTGCTCTTAAAAATATAAGAGAGCGTTTCTATAAAAACGCTCAGTATTATTGCGACGAAATGATAAAAGCTGCAAACGGTTGTTCAAGAGCAATTTCCCATTTGCCCGTACCCTTTCTCAGCACAGTTATGGGTGGTATTGAAAGCGGTTACGACACCCGCGACATAACCCATCAAGGCACAAAATACAATGGTAGCGGTTGCCTTATTCACGGCACAAGCGTTGTTGCAGATTCCTTTATTGCCATTGATAAGCTTATAAAAGAGCGTCCTGAGGATGCACAAAATCTTCTTGATGCCTTAAAATTCAATTTTGAGGGATACGAAGAGCTTCGTGAGTTCTTAATGTCAGCAGAAAAATTCGGTAATAACATTGAAATTGTTGACAAAGAAACTGCCGAGCTTACTTCAAGAATTGCAGATATGGTAAGAGCAAAGAAGAACTATCTAGGCAATAATTTCCGTCCTGATTTCTCAACTCCATCAACTCACCTTTTGTATGGATATTGGGTTGGCGCTCTTCCCTGCGGCAGGAAATCACGAGATATGCTTAACTATGGTGTTGACCCCCTTTATGGTGAGGCACAGAATGGTCTCGGCTTCCGTACCCTCTCACTTATGAAATTGCCCTTCAACAAAATGTGTGGCGGTTATGCATCTCATTTCGGTATTGACCCCAAATATTTCTCAAGCAATGATTACGAGGGTAAAGGTGTTGAGTTCCGAGATAAGGTTATGAAGCCATTGTTCTTTAATGAACTTAATGAAAAAGTTGCACCTTTCTATCTTTATGTTAATGTTACTACCGCAGAAATTCTCAGAAAGGTTCTTGCAGAGCCTAAGAAATATGCACCAAGCGGCGTTTATATTATGAGAATTCACGGCACATTCGTTAACTTCCTTGACCTTTCCCCTGCAATTCAGCAAGATATTATCCGCCGACTTGACCCTGCTTCAACTGCAGTAATGTGCTAAATAAAAACATGAATATATTAGGAATTGATATCGGCACAACTACCGTAACGGCACTTGTGCTCAGTACAGAAAAAAGTGAGATTTTAAAATCCTGCACTCTAAAAAATGATTCTTTCATCGGGGGCAGAGAATTTGAAAAGCTTCAAGACCCCAATTTAATAATTGAAACTGTTAAATCTGCAGTTATGGATGTTACCGAAAACTTCAATATTGATGCTGTCGGCATAACAGGTCAGATGCACGGAATCCTTTATCTTGATAAAGAAAACACTCCTTGCTCTCCACTTATGATATGGCAGGATGAAAGAGGTAATGAGGTTTATAAAGACAGTCTTTCCTATGCAGAATATTTAACAAAAGAAACAGGAATAAAAGCTGCATCAGGCTTTGGTCTTACTACTCATTTTTATAATTTAATCAACAATGAAATTCCCGAAAATGCAGTAACATTGTGTACTATTCACGATTACCTTGCAGCTCTTTTAACCGGTACTGAACCTGTTACCCATTCAAGTGATGCTGCAAGTCTCGGTTTTTATAATTTAAAAGAAAACTGCTTTTCTGACTGTGCTTTAAAAATAGCAGGAATTGATAAAAGTTTTCTTCCTCAGGTTATAAAATCAACTGCTTTGGCAGGGAAAACCAATTGCGATTTTCTGCCCAACGATATTCCCGTCTCCGTTGCAATTGGTGATAATCAAGCAAGTTTTCTCGGCTCTGTTGCAGATGCAGAAAACTCTGTTCTCGTTAATGTGGGAACAGGTAGCCAGGTTTCATTTCTAACTGATAAAGTTACTGACCTTTCCTGCGGTGAAATCCGACCTTTAACAGACGATAAATATATTTTCGTTGGTGCATCTCTTTGCGGTGGCAGAGCCTATGCAATTTTAAAAGCATTTTTTGAAAAATGTGCCGAAATGCTTGGTGGCACAAAAGAAAATCTATTTTCGCTTATGGATAAAAAAGCAGAAAGTATTACTGACTTTTCTGATTTATTAACTGTAAATTGTCAATTCTGCGGTACTCGTGAGAACCCGAAAATCCGCGGAAGCATTGAGAACATCGGTATTGAAAATCTTACTCCTGAAAACCTTATTTCAGGAACGCTTAAAGGGGTTTCAAAAGAGCTTTTGGATATGTATGAAAGCGAAAAAGCACTTTTGACCGCTACTCCATCTACCCTTGTTTGTTCAGGCAATGGTTTAAGAAAAAGTGAAATCTGGAGAAAGATTTTTACAGAAGATTTCAAAATGACCGCAATTCTTCCTAAACACAGTGAAGAAGCCGCCGTTGGCGCTTGTGTTTTCGCAAGCGTTGCAAGTGGCATTTATAAAGATATAAAATCCGCGCAAAATGCGCTTTTGAGGTAAATTATGGATACTAAAACAATTGCAAATAACCCTATATTTTTTGAGGGAAATCGAGTATTTCGCGTATATTTAGGTGGTAAGCTTTTCAGTGATTTCTTTGGGGATAACAGTGAGGACTCTTTTTATCCCGAAGAATGGATTTGTTCATCAACCAAGGCGCTAAACGAAGGTAGTACCGATGAATTTGAAGGTCTTTCCACAGTAAAAGGTACAAATATCCATTTCAATGATCTTATTGAAAGTGAAAAGGAATTGATGCTTGGAAAAAGAAAAGGGCTTGATGTTCTTGTTAAAGCTCTTGACTCTGCAATCCGTTTGCCCGTTCAGGCACATCCTGACAAGGCTTTTTCAAGAGTTCATTTCAACTCTGATTTCGGCAAAGCAGAATCATGGCTTGTTTTAGGTGCGAGAGAAGGAGCTTGTATTTATTTTGGCTTTAAGGATGGCGTAACACCTGAAGAATTTGAGAAAGCCGTAGAAGAAAGCGAAACCGATAAATCTGCAATGGAGAATCTTTTGAACAAAATTCCCGTAAGCGTTGGTGACGTTTATTTCATTCCTGCAAAAGCAGTGCACGCTATCGGAGCAGGTTGCCTTATCCTCGAAGTTCAAGAACCCACCGATTTTACAATCCAACCTGAGCGCTGGTGCGGTGATTATCATTTAAGTGATAACGAAATGTATATCGGTCTTGAAAAGAATATCGCTTTAAGCGTTTTTGATTATTCTTATAACTACGATAGAGTTATGAAGGATTGCAAAAAAACACCTGTAATAGTATATGATGCTGACGGATGCAAAAAGGAAATCTTAATCAGCAAGGAAGACACCCCCTGCTTCAGCGTAGAAAGATACATTGTAAATAAAGGCAAAACTGAAAATCTTCAAGGCGTTTGCGTTTATGTTGTAACAGATGGTGCAGGCAAAATCATTTCCAATGGTTACGAAAAAGAAATTAAAAAAGGTGACTATTTCTTTTTGCCTTATAGCTGTGACGGAAAATTCTCTGTAGAAACCCCCTCTTATCTTACCCTTGCAAAATGCATTCCACCGGAGGTATAAATATGCCTGACACATACTTAAAAAACAAAACCTGGAACACCAAAATCGTTGGTGAATTTTTAAAAGAATTAGGCAATATTGAAAACGGTTATTCCAACGAAGAAAAATGCAAATATATAAAAGAAATCACAAAAGAACTTTTTAAGCGTGGTGGAAATGGGAATATTTCTTCTGCGGAAAATATTTTAATATATGCAACTCAACACTATTTTGTTGGTACAGACCCTCAAATAAAAGCAGATATTTATTATCTTTTAGGCGAGCTTTATGAAAAACACAAAGAGAATTTTGTAAGAGCATATACCTACTATGAAAAATACACTCTTAACAACAAACAAAATAGTGGTACTCATTCACTTATGCTGAAAGCACTTATTCTGCGCGATGATTTCACATATTCCGAAGAGCTTGAAAAGGAATTCCGAATGAGTCTTTCCGAAGCGGATTTAGGACTTAAAAATGACAGAATTTATGAAAATATCGGAAGATATATCGTTTTAAATTATGAAAACAAAGCAGATGAAGCTGAAAAGGTTATGAAACGTCTTTGGGGAATAATTAAAACTGATGAGCTTATTCTCCCTGATTTAATTATTAAAAAGAATTTAAACGATAGAGTAAATGTACCGCTTAAAGTTATCTCATTTATAAAAGAAGCCCACGAAAAAATCGACTTGCATTAAGCAAGTCGATTTTTATTCTAATTCAATTTATTTAATCTTTTTTCTCCTCTTATCAACTTTAATAAGAGTTGCTGTTGCGCCTGCACCACAAAGCATAAAAACAACAAACCAAGGTGCATTTTGCTTAGCTGCATCTTCATCAAGAGCATTAGTAGCAATTGCAACAAGGGGCTTAAGCGCTATTCTTACTGCAGCCTTAAGCGGCTCACTTTCAGAAATGAAATCTGCCAACGGTGGTGAAAGCTTATAGTATGCCTTAACAAATGCAGTACCTAAAGGATTTGTAAGCAAGCATTTATCACGGAAATTGCAAAGCAATCCAACCTCACCCGAATCATGTCCGTAAGAAGCTGTTGCAATGAAGCAAAGTGTGGGTGTTGTAATCTGTGCATTTGCACTATCACCGGAAATGATTGCATCTGAATAAATTCTTAATACAACGCCACCCTCATCAACTGCCTCTGCCTTACCTTTCTCAGTGCCTGAACGATTGTATGTTTTTGCTGTACTGACAACACCCTTAAATTGCTGATTAACTGTTATTCCGCTCTCTGCCAAAACCATATTTGGAAAATGGTATGCCACATCAAGACTGTAATAAATGTCATCAGAAATAGGGTTATTAAGAGTAGGATTTGCCGATGTTCCGTCATCGCCATACACAAAATCGTTCTCTAGTGCTGCAATTTTAATAAGCACACCACATTGATTGCTTAATTCTGTTTCACCCGGATTTATGGCTTGCATAGGCTCAAATGTAACATAAAGGGGAATATCAGAAAGAAGCAAGGCTTGAGCTTTGGTCTGCCCTTTGTTCATACACTTAAGAAAATAGCCATCCACCTTATCTCTACTTGTACTGCTACATGGAGCTGTACTGTCATTTCTCATACTGCAGGTATTGGAATCAAAATTCCATGCAGCGCCACAGCTTTTACAAGGAGCATGGGGTTCAAAGAACAAATATGAATATGTTGTATCCGTAGTTGTTGGCGGTATAACCTCTGTTGTGTCGAAAATATCTGCGGACATAGCCGCCGCAACGTTAGTCTGACCTTCATTAAGCATTTCTGCAACAAGCTTAACCGCTTCTTGCTTTATACTGCGCTCTTCACTTTTCTGAAAAGCGCGGTATGTAACTTTGAACATATTTGCAAGGGCAAGAACACCAAAAGAAAGAAGAAGCAAAACAATTATAAGCTCAACAATAGTAAAGCCTTGTTTGTTTTTAGTAAGCATTTTAAACACTGCTTTTCTCCCCTTTCAATTAACCTTCAGTAAGTCTACCATCAAGGGCATAGACGTTTCCGATGCTTTTACCATTTACATCTTTTTCGCACCAAATTAACTGATTCTTATTGGTTGTGGTATTTACACCCGCGCTGGAAACAATAGTTCCGTTATGAGGAGTTGATTTAAGCGCATCAATGCTTACACCCGCAATCCAACCATCACCAACAATATAATAGTAATCACCAAGGAACATAGCATTATTAATCAAGCCTGCGAATGTACCGTTGTAAATACGTTTTCCTTTCCATTCGTTCTTGGATGGATCAGGTCTTTCGAGAACTACGAACTGTTCGTACTCGCCACTTTTTGCTATACCTGTAATAACAACCATATCGTCGGAAGCATCTATATTAGTAATTTCAGAGAAAATCTCATCCATAGCAATACCATTGGTCATTGTATTACCATCCACCTTAATCTCATACATCTCGCTAGCGTTCAAAGCATTGGTTCCGCTTCTCAAAACAACGTTTGATTCGATACCTGCGCCTTCTTCACCAGATGTATTTTTAACGGTTGATGTAGCAACAATTGAATAATATGCCTTACCATTGCTATCGCCGTAAACTGCAATATACATCTTAGATGCAGTTCCTGTTGAATCAGGTTCTGTAGTGTATTCAACCAGGTCAACCGCCGTAAAGCGTACGCTATCACGAGCGTGAAGATACCATGGACATTCCGCAGTATTAATAAATGAATGCATTTTATAATACAAAACATTCTGGAAAATAGTATTGCGCTCACCTTTTCCGGAAAGACCTTCAGTATAAACCTTTCCTCCGGCTTCTTCAGAAACATAAGCCGACATAACACCATCATTATAAATACTACCGAGAGCTGTACCATAATAACCGCCGCTCTCTCCGTAATTAGTCCATGCAGCAGATTCCTTCATAAATGTAGAACCTGAAACTGCATAACCAACAGCAATGGTAACTTCGTCACGAGTTGCAACTTCTATAAGATTGTAATACTCACCCGGGAACCATACATTATAATAGAGATTATCTTCACCTTGATCATTCAAGTTTCCTCTACTTATCTTGTAAGATGATGTTGGGTTACTTGCAGTATAATATTTTTCATAGGAACGAGGAGTCTCATTTACACCATTAAATGTAACATCACCTATTGCCATACGCCAACGTGAGCAATAACCAAACGTAAATTCTAAGTCACTATCATCGTAATAAAGGGCTTTATCAGATTGGTTGTACGTATAGAAGGTGTTACGGTTACCCTCGTATCCAAGCGCACCTCCCGTTCCGCGACAAAGAGCAACAAAATAGTCAGAAACGGAGTCTATTGTTTCACCATTTTTATTAAAATAACGATAAATTGTTGTGCCATTACCCTGTGAACCGCTTACAACATAACCTGTTGCACGGCTTGCGAGAATATTCTCACCATTATATACATGCTGAGCATGAGGCTCATCATTTGTACCAATATCGCAAGCCTGTTCAATAAACGCATAAGCAGGAACTGTACCGAAATAAATAACCTGTCCTTGCCCGGAACTACCTGCACCGGGCAAAAAAGCTGATGAAACAACGTTAACGCAATTTGCTGTTGACTGGGACAACCAATCCCATTCATTAGGATACTGAGCAGTAATTGAATTATCCTTACCTTTAGTTTCATTGTAACCATACGGCCACCAGAAATCGCCCTTATTAAAGCGTTCTGTAAAGTCAGCATTGTTAGCCATTGTTGCTGCTATAGGGTCAACAGAAACATAGGATTTAAGTCTTACATAAGCAAAATGTCTGTCAAAGTGAACGTTTTCGGAACCGCCTAAAACACCTGCAAACTTTTCAAAATAAACAGGACCTTCGTATGGAACATCCTTAGAATAATTATCATCACCGCCAATGATACGGCTCTCTGTTGTAATACCAAGAACCTTTTTCCATGAAACTTTTGTACCTGAACCTTGATAATATTCACCGCTTGGCTCCCAAGGCATTGAATAATCGGAGAATTCACCATCTCTCAGACGACCACCAAAGCGGAAGGAACGACCTGCACCGGCTTCAGTAAGTATATAGGAAATTCTACGGTTTGCAAGGTGCTGATAGTCATAACCCGTTGAGAAACCGTTGAAAGACATTGAATACCTTAAGGTTTTATCGAAATAGTCATAACGCGAACCATGATGATGTCGTGTATATGCCGTAACACCATTGTAGTCAGTTGCCCATCTGTATGCAGAACAGTCTGCACCTACATATTCACCTGCACCATAACCTGATGCATGCTCCATTGTTTTGAAATAATACTGGTCACTCATTTCACCGCTCCAGAATGAGGGGTTAGCTGCAGAACCATCTGATAAAACAAGTGAACCCTCGGGGGTATCTGTTACCGTACCGGCATTAAAACCGAAAACATCGTCAATAGTTGTATTGGTACGATAATTATACATTCTATAAACGCTACTATTTGTACCCGCCATAACATAGTACGGTTTAAGCTTTGCATTTTCATCATCCTGAACCCATGTGATTGTCTGGATTCTTGTTCCTCTTGAAGCGGGAGAATCAGATGCAGTAAGATATCCACTATTTGCAAGGCGCATTTTACGAGCTTCTACCTGAATGCTATACACACCATTTTTTTCCTTAACACCGGCAGATGTATAGTAATCTGCATCTGAGGTTATATCACCGGCAAACATCATTGTTGGAGGGTCAATAACGAGATAGTCTGATGTCTCTTTAACCTTCTCTCGAGAGTTAATATAATAAACATTTATTTTTATCGGTGATTGTGTGAAATCAAGCGGAGTGCCTGTTCTGCCGCTGATATTAAATTTAATTCGCCCGTGGTTATCGGAGTTCAACATATTGAATTCACCGCTTGTTGTAACCGTACCGGTCTTTTCTTCCAAATTTGAAACCTTGTAGAGTTCAAGATTTGCAATATTGGTAGAAAGATAAACTGCTTCTTCAGTTGTTGTGCCACTTGGGGAAACGTTTTTTGATTTATCGGGAATAATAACCTCAATAAAAATTACACCTTTTCCACCTGCGGATATATTGGCCTTGTGTTCAGCAAGAAAAGCTGCATCCGCAGTTTCCTGGTTTGTACCGTATTTTGCCGGATACGAACCGAACATAACCTTACTGTATTCAATACCTGTTGTCTGAATCATAACATCATGACTAGACTGGTCATCATAAACAACTTTAGGTGAAATAATATCTACACTGGCTCGTGCATTACCGAAAACCGTTTCAAGGCCCTTTTGAAGGGAAGAAACCACCTTTTTACCATTTACATTTATTGCTTGAAAAAGCAAATCTGCATTCGTTTGCAAATTATTTAAGCCTAAACTAAAAGTATTAAACACGACTGTTTTTTCAGAAAAACGTGTAGACAACCCGCCCTCAAGCATAAGGCGTGAATCATAAACCTCTTCAACCTTTTCGCCTGCTTTATATAAGTTTTCGTATGAAGAAAGAATCATAGGGGTAAACATTACCACAATAAGACTGAGCAATGAAAGCGCACAAAGAAGCTCTACATAGGTCATACCTAATTTATTGAGAAAACGTTTTTTCTTACTGATCTTTTTAGAATCACGCTTTTTCATCTAATCAATCCTTTCTATAAATAGTAAATACGTAACGAGAAGTATTTTTAACTGTCCCAAACAACATACAAATCATCTATAACCGGAAGTCTACCACCGGTTCCTTCATATATGTTACCAATATAATGGAAATCATCCTTTACATAATCCTGGGGCATAAATGTGCTTTGAGCAAAGCCGAATGCATTATCTTTAAGCTTGCTCCAAAGTTTCCAGCCATAATCAGTTTCATCAACCATATCGTTATATAAAACATCCATAAAGTATGCTGTCATTGAAAAACCTGTTGTTTTCCCGCTGTCAGTAGGAACCTCGGAATTGAAATAATACACGTCGCCCTTATTAGCCATTTTATAAAGCTTAATATCAGAGTTTTTATAATAAACTGTCTGCGTTTTGTAGCTTGAGCCATTTTCTGAGAATGGAATTAACCAAACATATGCATCCTCTGCAAAGAAAACCTTTCCGGCTTTAACAATTTTATTATTTCTATCACCATTAATGTAGTTATATGGCGTATTTCCCGGTGCTGCAAGAATTATGGAAGAAACTCTTCGTGCATCATAACCATCACCGAAAAGGTCAAGAACACCTTCTAAAAGTGAGGTCTTTTTCCAAAGAGAAACGAAATTATTAACGCTACCCTTAAAAATTATATTGGGAGATTGGAATGCAAGAACCTTGTAAAGCGACTGGTTTCTCGATATACCATCACCAACATGAATACCGCCTGTACGGCAGGGATTGATTAAAAGATTAACCGGCATATCTACCTGTATACCGTTTGTTGCTGAAAACATAACAAAATTATCTTTTTGCGCACCGGATGCCCAAGATCTCATATTGTTTGTTTTCAAACAAGAAAATGTTGGATCATTTTCAGGCTTAATTGTTGTTGTAATGGGGTGAACACCTAAAGAAAAATCAGATAATTGGTTACTATATTCAGGATGTTGCTTAATATAAGTATTGTAGTCAACATAGTTATTATCGCTAATTTTAACGGTCATACCCTTATTTGTAATAATCATATTGCCTGCACAAGAGAATGAATATACAACCTGACTCGTTGCCTGAGTATCTGACTTTGTGCCCATAAATATGGGAGCATAATCCATAGTCATAACACCCGTTGCCTGACTAGAATCAACAAAAATCTGGTTGCTTTCTATTGAGGCAGGAACAATCCAACTTTCGTCAGATGGCTTTGTAGGAAGAATAACCAAGCAGCCACGAGAGAAACCGCGATAGGTTTTATCACCTATTGTGGAAACTGAATCAAAACGCACTTCTTTTCTGTCAACCTTATGACATTGAGGATAATTAGTAGTATCAACGCCATTTTTAATAGCTGTTTCCAAAGCGGTTTTTATTTCATTGTATTTTGATTCTGCTGATTTTGTAATAACCTTTTCGCCATTTGCATCAAAAACGAAATTACCTTTTGCATCCTTCTGATAATCATCCAGAAGGAGAGTTGGCGTGCCATCTTTTATTTCATAATAGTCCGCAATTTCTTTATATGTTATATCACATTCCGCATGCCCCAATAATGTGTATCCCGGAACTTTTTCATTTGTGGTTTTATAGATAACTGCCTCACTTTGATATTTATCCCAAGCGTCTTCATCATCTTCAGATGGTATTGTTACACCATCCTTACCATACATATAAATATTACTTGCATCCATTCTACCATTGTTTGTAAAAGTGTCAAACTTTGTACAAACATCGGGATATGCAACAGATTCACCATTAGCTACTGCCGCTTTATATTCGGTTTTCGCTTCATCATAATCATCATAAAAATCCTGGAATGCAGAAACGGTCATTTCTACAGAGGTTCGAGCAAGGTAGGAAGCGCGTTGTTCAACATGTCCTTTGGAAGCGAACTTAGTTGCCCTGTCTGCCATTGTAAACATAACAGGCAGTAATAGTGTCAAAACAAGCAAAACCGTCAGTACAGCCACAAGAGCTATACCGTTTTTCTTTGTTAAGATTTTCATACGCTCAAAACCTTTCTTATAATTTATTTACAAAAACTATACAATAACACGAAGAACTTCCTCAACCGAAGTTGTTCCTTCAAGGATTTTATCAATACCTTCCTGACGAAGTGTATGCATACCCTGACTGATAGCAAGTTCCTTGATTTCCTGAACACCTGAACGTTTAAGAATTAAGTTTTTCATTTCAGGAGTAATCTGTAAAAATTCAAAAACACCTTGACGACCCTTGTAACCTGTGTTGCTGCAAGAAATACAACCTTTAGCCTGGAAAATTCTTACTGTGTCATCAAGAGTTTTCCCTTCAGGAACGGGAAAATCTTCCATACTGTTTCGAAGCTCACGATATGTAATATCAATAGCTTCTTTACAACGAGGACAAAGAACACGAACAAGACGCTGTGCCAAAACACCAACAAGGGATGATGCCGTAAGGAAGGGCTCAACACCCATTTCATCAAGACGAGTAACTGCACTGGGCGCATCGTTTGTATGGAGTGTGGAGAAAACCATATGTCCTGTAAGAGCGGATTCAACAGCAATTTTTGCAGTTTCACCGTCACGAATTTCACCGACCATGACAATATCCGGGTCGGCACGAAGTACCGAACGAAGAGCTGCTGCGAAGGTCATACCTGCACGGGTATTCATCTGTACCTGGCAAATACCTGGCATACGGCGCTCAACGGGGTCTTCAAGAGTAATAACGTGCTTTGTTATATCACTAACTTCTGCAAGTGTTGCATAAAGCGTTGTAGATTTACCACTACCGGTAGGTCCTGTAACAAGCAGGAATCCATAGGGCATGAAAATAGTTTTCATAAATCTCTCTGACTGTGAAGCAGAGAATCTGATATCTTTAAGCTGAACTGAACGAGCGCCACGCTCCAAAAGACGCATAACGATTTTTTCGCCATATACAGAGGGAAGAACAGCAATACGAATATCAAATGTTCTGTCATCAACCTTAACAGTTGTACGACCGTCCTGAGGAATACGTCTTTCAGCAATATCCATACCACCGATAACCTTAACACGAGATGAAACTGCAGGATGGAGCTTTATAGGTTGCTGAAGAACCTCATGTAAAACACCATCTATACGAAGACGTATTCTCATTGTTTTTTCAAGAGGCTCAATATGAATATCAGATGCACCGGATTTAACAGCATTCGTAATTACCTGATTAACAAGCTGAACCGCAGGCTTTTCGTCCGCTGCAAGATCTTCAAGGTCTGAAAGCTCGTCTTCAACAGTTTCCTCTTCATCATAGGTATCAATATTAGATGCGTTATTAACAATTGTATTAATTGCAGCATTAAGCTCTGTGTCCGTAGATACAAGAGGAACAATTTCCATACCTCCTGTCAAAACAGAAAGATTATCACGTGTAACAACGTCATTTGGGTTACGCATTACAACAAAAAGCTTTTTCTCATCCTGATAAAGCGGAAGGATGCCCTTACGTGAAATAAGGTCAACCGGAACTATATTTGCAACGGCAAAGTTGATACCAACCTCTTCAATGGAAACATATCTACAACCTGTTTTCATTTCAATTGCACGCGCAACATCGGCTTCTGTACAAAAGCCCTCATTCACAAGAATAGTTCCCAATAACTCTTTACTTTCCTTTTGCACTTCTAAAGCCTGAAACAATTGTTGTTCGGTAATTACACCGTTTTTTACAAGGAAAAAACCTACACTACCGGGAATAATCACATTCATATCTGCCAAAACAAATTTCTCCTTTGAAATTTATATGTCTTAAATAAGGGTTTAAGCCGAACGTTTTTTTCTGAAAAAAGTTCGACTTGCCCAACTGTCTTTTATTCTACTCTGCTGCCTCTGCGACCGCTTCATCAATTACCGCACTTATAATACCATCGGCACCATTTTGCGAAAGAATTGAAAGCGATATTGTTGCTGCATATTCACCATCTCCTGCCTTAGTTAAGGAAATGGCATCAAACCTATGCATCTGTTCAAGCTCAGAAATATAAACCATATAATTATGTATATTTTCAAAGGTTCCTTGAACATTAAAAACAAAGGTAGTTTCCTGTGTTTGTGCAGGGATCTGTGTTACCTCAATAGTTGTAACCTGAAGTCCGAAGTTTTTGCAGGTATTAATAACATCTTCTTGGAGTATGTAAACATCGCCTAAACCATCAGGAAGAATACCTTTATAAATCTCCAACTGAGCTTCAGCCTTTTCGCTTTGTGCACGAAGTTCTTCAAGAACCGCGATTTCCTGGAGATTCTTTTTATAAGATTCACGAACAACTACAATTTCGTCCTTTGTCTGGAAAATACCCAATACCAAATAAACAATAGCTGTAACAATCAAAAGCATTACTAAAACCAATGCAACCGCAGAAGTATAAGGAGAATCTTTAATACTGTTGATATCAATTTTTTTGTTTTTCATATATCATTCTCCTTTCTACTTTATGCTGCAACATCTGTTGTGGTTTCACCACTTACGTCAGTTGTTCCGGAGGTTGCTTCTGTAGTGGGCACAAATGGTGCCGAACCACCGGTACATGTTACATTTATAGTAAACTGAACCAGAGCAGTTTCACCTACAGCCTGATTATATGAAACACAAGCAACTGCAGAAACACCTTCAATTTCTCTGAGCGCAGATTCAAAAGCAAGATATTGCTCACGAGTATCGCAGGTACCAATCAAAATACAACTACGAGAAACCTTCCAATCAGTGCATTCAATAGTTGTGATGGTGATTCCCGGGTGTTTAAGGTTAGATAATTTCGCAATAAAGTTTACAAGCTGAGGTTCTTCAATTTGAATATCTTCAATAAGCTGGACCTTTTGCTGAAGAGTTGCATTTATTTCACGGAATTGTTCCAACTCTGCAACCTTTTGAGCATATTCATTATCAAGTCTTTTGGCTTCATCAAGCTTCTTGTTTGCAAAAAAGCTTGTAAATATTACAACAAAAGTAAACAGAGCCAAAACTACTAAAATAACAAGTGAATACACTTTAAATTTTTCAAGTTTCTTCTTACCTATTAAACGCTTCCTGTTTTGCTCGGGAAGCAAACTAACTTTATATTTCACTCTTATCCCTCCAATGCTACTTTTGCAAGACTGATGCAACCCGCAAACTCACTTGCATTCAATGCACCATTAGAATATTCCTTGTAAAATTCAGGAATTTCAAGAGGAACATAGCTTTTTTCAGAAAGACGCTCTACGATATCTTTTTCTAATTCAGTTGCTGCAGAGAAAAGAACTTTGTTTAACATATAACCTGTTTGCATCTGGAAATAGTTAATGGATGAAGAAAGCTCTGAATAAAGCAGGTCAACAATTACCTCCATCTCAGTTGTAACTATTTCGTGAGGGTCATTGAAAGCTTTTTTTACTTCTATCATTGCACGATCAGGTATGTTGATTGAACGAACCATTTTGATTTCTTTATCTGCAATTGCAACGAAATCCAAAACATCGTCTGTGAGGCAAAGGAAACCAAAAACTTCATCTTCACCCATTTCATCAATAGCAACACGACACCATGCAAGGAAAGAACTATCAATTTCTACAACTTCGAGTTTAGATTCCTCAAAATTCTGAATAATGTTCTGAAGCATCAAATTTCTGGCACCAACAAGAAGAACATTCAAAGCAGGCTGGTCATCATCATCGGTGGTCTCATCAATAACAACGAAATCGAGACCCAGTTCAGAAATGGGAACAGGAATGAAATCCTGCGCCTGCATTGTAACAACGCCTTTTAATTTATCATCGGGAACCTTAGGAAATGTTGCATAACGCATAATAACATTTTCGTTATTTACACCTATAACAACAGGAGCATTCATATTAAATTTGCCTTTTGTCATCAGGTCATTAAGCGCAACACCGAAAAGGGAATTGTCCATAATCATACCATTACCCATTACGTTGTTATCAAGATATTCTTTACCTGCAGCGATAATATCCATTCTGCCATCAGAATGTTTATAAAGCTCAACTGCTCTTATTTCGTGTGAATTGTACTCAATGCCGATAGCACTGTTTACTTTTGCCATTATATCTACTCCTTTGTAAAGGATTTGAATTTGAATTTATGCGGGAGTTGCTGTTGTTGCCTGGAAAACAGGAAGATAAAGTGCAATAATAAGGAAACCAACGATACTAGCAAGACCAACAAGCATAATAGGTTCGAGGGTTGATCCAAGGCTCTTTGCAAGTGTATCAACGTCTTCCTCGTAAAATTCCGCAACCTTGTCAAGCATAGTAGGAAGTGTACCCGCCTCTTCACCGATAGCTATCATACCGATAAGCATTGGTGGGAAAAGACCTGACTGGTCAAGGGATTCATGGATTGTTCCACCATTTTCAACCTCTTCAATTGCCTTTGTAACTGCGGCTTCAACAAGCTTTGAACCTGATGTGGGACCTGCAGTTTCAAGAGCCTTAACAGCGGTAACACCACCACCGATAAGTGTTGCAAAAATACGGCAAAAACGAGCGAGAATTGTCTTGGTAATAAGTTCACCAATAATAGGACATTGCATTTTATGATTTTCCCAGAAATGCTGAATCGGAGGAGATTTTATGAATTTTATAATAAGGAAAATCAATACACCGATTGCGGGGAATATTGCATACCAATATGCACGTAAAGATTCGGAAAGGAAATAAACAAATTCTGTGATCGGGTTCAAATCTTCAACTGTTGAAGTCATTCCCTGGAATGTGGGAACCATGAAGATAAGCATTACTAAAAGAATAATGATAGCGAAAGAACCAACCATCTTAGGATAAGATGTTGCTGATTTAACCGAGTCCTTAAGCTGTTTGTCTTTATGTAGCTGATTGGACATAGCCAAAAGTGTTTTATCAAGCATACCGCCCATTTCACCGGCTGCAATCATTGAACAAAACAGGTCAGAAAACACAGGTCTTTGTGCAAGGAATGCCTCTGAAAGCGCTGTACCGCCTTCAACATCATCTGCAATATTTTTTATTGCATTTGCAAGTGTCTGGTTTGTTGTCTGTCCAACAAGGGTCTGCATAGCCTGGGTAACAGGAATACCTGCACTAATCATGGCAGAAAGCTGACGAGCAAACATTGACATATCTGCGAGAGCAACTTTTTTACTTTTTGTTTTCTTGACACCTTTAGATTTGGTTTCGGAAAGTGTTGTAACAACAACGCCAGCTTCTCTGAGTTTTTCATAAGCTTCACCTGTGTTGTTTGCAACAACCTTACCGGTTATTGACTGACCTTGTCGGTTTAACGCTTCATACGTAAATTCCAAGAGTCTGCCCCCTTTGAATTATCATAAATAGTAATTAATACATCTGCATCTGTCTGAGGACTTCTGCTCTTTCTACACAGTTTTCTATAACAGATTCTCTACTGATTTTCTGTTCTCTAAGCAGTTTAAGAAGAGCCTGGTCCATTGTCTGCATGCCCTCTTTTTGAGCGGTCTGCATGGTGCTATAAATCTGATGGTCTTTTCCCTCACGAATCATATTTCGTATAGCAGGAGTATCAACCATATATTCTACTGCAGATACACGTCCGCCACCAAGACGAGGTAAAAGTTGCTGTGAAATTACAGCGCGTAAAGTATTGGATAACTGGCTTCTGATTTGGTTTTGCTGCTCACTGGGGAAAGAGTCGATAATACGAGCAATTGTAAGCGGAGCAGTCTGAGTATGTAATGTTGAAAGAACAAGGTGACCTGTTTCTGCAGCTGTGAGAGCGATACTGATACTTTCAGGGTCACGCATCTCACCAATCATAATAACGTCCGGGTCATGACGGAGAACTGTTCTTAAAGCATTGTTGAAACTGAGAGTATCTCCTCCCAACTCACGTTGTCTGATAATAGAACGTTTGTGAGAATGTAGAAACTCGATAGGATCTTCAACTGTAACCATGTTATACTCATAGTTCATATTCATATGGTTAATCATCGCTGCAAGAGTTGTGGATTTACCACTACCCGTAGGACCGGTAACAAGGATAAGTCCGCGAGGAAGAGAACAAAGTCTTCTTACATCAGCAGGCAACCCAAGTTTATCAAGTGTGGGAATTTCAAAAGGAATAGCTCTGAAAACAGCTGCCAACGTACCGCGCTGAACAATCACATTACCTCTGAATCGAGCACATTTAGGAACCGAATAAGAAAGGTCAAGTTCAAGATTTTCTACCAAATCTCTTTTGTTTTTCTCAGAAAGCACTTGCATCAAGGTATTTTCAACGTCGGCAGGAGACATAGGGGGAAAATCCTGTTTTACAATATCGCCGTCAATACGGATACAAGGAGGCATTCCGACAACAATATGAAGGTCAGATCCTTTCTTTTCAACCGTGAGCCTGAGCAATTGCTCAAGGGTCACGGGATAATTACTTGGTTGATTTATAAACTCCAAAACTGTCACTCCAAAAGTGGTAAAAATTAACCTATTTTATTCCACATATTTATAATAAGGTCTATATTTTCAGGAGATTCGAGAACGTAAAGCACATATTTGACGCCCATATCAGAGGGGTCAAGGTCGCCTGAAAGTTCAAAGCAACTAACAGAAATTGTTGAAACATTGAGAAGTTTAACAACAAGCTCTTCTTTTGCTGCAAGAACTGAAAGTTCATCTTCATTTGTAATTGTTGCGATTGGGTAGTACATATCGCCCAGATTATTATCAAGAGAAGCGATAATCTTTTTAACCTCTTCTACCTTGTTTGCGCTACAATATACCATAATTGATTTTGTAAGTTCAGGGTAAGAGCCGAAATAGAACTCAACGCCTTCAAGATTAACAAATCCAACTTTGCTCTGAAGCTCTGAAGCAACAATATTATTAAGTTCATATGTAAAGAAGGTTTTTGTTGCATCGTTGTCCGCAGTATCGTTTTCTTTAATTCTTTCAACTGCATTGTCAACCTCTTTTGCGGCACCTTTGAGCCAGATTCTCTTTTCGTAAAGGTCCAGACCGAGGACATCAACATCATAACCGAATGTGCTGATGATTTCACTTGCATTAGTTTTTGTTATGTACTGAAGATCAACCTTAACAAGTGAGGTTTCACCATCTGAAATAACTACATCAGTAACTGTTTCCTTGTTTTCGTCTTCTGTTGTTGTGTCATTTGTATTTCCATCGTTGGGCTTAGATTCTTCGCCATCAACAACATTCTCTGTTGCAGCACTTTCATCCTGGAAGTCAACAAGCTTCTTAACATTCATTATGTCTTTATATGCATCACCTGAAGCATAAACATAAAGAGTCATAGGATGGGATGTGGTTGTAATACCGGTATGGAGACCGAGAGCGCCAAGCAAGGAGCTGAATTCGGATGCGGTAATATATTTAAGGTCGATAGCTGTAAGGCTTGTGCTTATACTTGCACTACCAACTGTTGTATTCTTTTTATTGTCAAGAGTCTGAATAAGCTGGTTAACTTTTGCAAGCTCCATAGGTGTGCCGCTAATCCAGAATTCTCTGAGGTTAATATCAACCTTAACAAGCTTAACTGAAACGCCGAGAGTTGAAAGCTGTGATGTAAGTGTATCGGTTGAAATATACTTAAGAGAGAACTTTGTAAGTGCCTGCTTATCAGCAAAACTTGAGTTAAGAGCAGAGGCTGTACCTACGTAAATGATATCATCGTTCTTAATGTAAGTCATATCAACCATACGAAGGATATAGTCAATAGCTGTAAGAGGAGTCACATTTTCAAGAGAAATCTCAGGAAGAAGTGTTGTTGTTCCCTTGAAAATCATTGTATAGCCTGTATGAGCAAGAACTGTTTCAAGCGCACCAATAAGGTCTGCTTTCTTAAAGTTAATAGAAATAGTGCTTGAAGAGCCATAATATGTAGTTGAGTCATCTTCAACAGCAACCGCACCCGGAATATCAAGTTTCTGACCAACATAAAGATCGCTGGAAGCAGAAATTCCGTTTGTGGTAACGATGTCTGAAACCGTAACACCGTGAGCAGCTGCGATAGATGAAAGCGTATCGCCCTGCTTAACAATGTAGGTTCCCATTGCTTCGTCAATGGCACTACCGGCTGCAGTGAGCGGCAAAACTGCGCTCATAAGCAGAACAAGTACAAGGGCAAAAATGCCGATTGACCTCATTTTGCGTTTTTTTGTTTTCATTGGAAAATCCCCCTAATTTATATGTAAATTTATAAATTAATTACTTATTTAGCTAAGTTTATCTTCTTTGTCAGTTCGCCTGCTCTGAAAATAACATATTCTGAAGAAATTTCTATAAGCTCCCAATCTGAATCACCGATTGTTTCACCGGTACAGAGAACAAGCACATCGCCCTGAGAGCCAACATGGATAAGAGCCGTTTTAAGGCCGCTTGAACCCACAACCGAGCCTGTGTAAGTTGCAGAGGCAAGAATATCAGGCGAAAGAGGATCGTTGCTGATAAGATTCACAATCTCTTTATCTTTAATGATATTATTACCCGGAATTACCTGAACCTCATTGGATTGAACAGACGTATCAACATCCGCATCATCCGCATTCATAAGTATTCCATCACCGAAAACAACTAAAAGGAATACAGCAACAAGAATAAGGAAAAGTATAACCGGAATTATGATTTTCATAATCGGGTTTTTTTCAAAAAAACGCGCAATCTGCAAAGTAATTCCGTTTTTGTCCCCGGATTGTTTTTCTTTTTTAGTAAGCTTGGGTAATTCAAGTGCCATAGAAAAGCCTCCAAACAAGTATATAATTACCTAAATGTCTCAAAGTCGACCCTATTTTTTTGTGCTAATCTAATAACTTTTTTGAAAAAGGGCGCAATTGACCTAATAAGACTATATTACATTCAATATGATACTACAAAACGGAAAAATAATCAATACTTTTCCCCACTTATGTTGAAAAAAATAATGGCGAAAAAGAGTAGAAAATCGTAGCTTTATTTTATAGAAAATAACTAAAAACCTCGCAATGCAAACATTGCGAGGTTTAACAATCCAAAAGATAATATTTTTATAAACAGAAACTATTTACTTGCTTCTGCGATGATGTCTCTTACTATTTCTGCTGCCGTAGTAGTAGGAAGAGCCTCTGCTGCCGTAATAATAGGATGAGCCATAGTAACCACCGTAACGGTTAGAGAAGTAGCCACCTGCCTTACCCATAGCAATACCTGCATTACCGCTACCTGCACGGTTATAAATACAGCCGAGAATATCTGATTTAGCAGTTGTCAGGTCGCTGAGCGCATATTCAATCTGAGGAATAGCAACTCTTTCTTCAGCAGTAACAAAGATAACAGAATCTGTATAGTTTGCAACAATAGCAGCATCTGCTACAACGCCTGCAGGAGGACAGTCAACGATAACATAATCAAAGTTAGCTTTAGCCTGCTTAATGATTTCAGCCATAGCATCTGAAGCAAGAGTTTCGGAAGGATCCTGAACTGCTGCGGAAGCAACGAGAAGATAAAGATTAAGCTTTTCGATATACTTAACAGATTCTTCAAAGGTCTTTTTACCTGTAACTATATCGTAAACACCTTTTTCGCCTTCAAGAGATATACCGAGTGTTTTACATACAGCAGGCTTTCTCAAGTCTGCGTCAATAAGAAGCACTGATTTACCGCTTTTTGCAAGAGAAAGTGCAGTATTAACAGAGCAAGTTGTTTTACCTTCACTTTCAGTAGAGCTTGTAATGGCAAAAACGGAATAACCTTTTTTAAGCTTAACGTTTTCGATTTTGGTTCTGATAAGCTTAAAGGTTTCGATAAACGGAAGGCCCACATTTTTATCTGTAATAAGAAGTCTTGAGCGGTCGTTTTTCTTTTTGTTTTTATTTTTTATATCAGAAACCGTTGCAATTATATTCAGATTGAAATTGTTTTTGATATCTTCTGTGGAAAGGAGCTTGTTCTGAATTTTTGCGGTAATGAGAATAATCAAAACTGCAAGAACCGCACCTAAAAGGAAACCTGCCGCTGTATAAATAAGAGTAGATGAGTCAGAAGCGAGCTTTGCCTTTGTAGCATTGTCAGCAATGCTGATATCAGCGGTGGGGAAAACTGTCTTTGCAATCTCGGGGTAAACACTTTGAATTGCAGAAGCTACTGCATATGTTAATTCCTTATCACCGGAATTAACAGTAACCTTTATAAGAGTTGTATCGGTAACAACTTCAACATTAATTAAATTGCGAAGATTTTCTTTTGAATATGTCTCACCTGTTGTTGATTCAACGATTCCCTGAACCTTAGTGATGAAATCATTACCGGTTTGAATAAGTGTTTTGAAGTTGTTTGCAAGTGTTGCAGATGCCTGAGCATCGCTGGCGGTAGTATATGTACCGGCACTTCCAACAATATCTCTGTCCTTATTGGAAACATTGAAAATAATTCCTGAAGTGTATTTTTCAGTATAAGTAACCTTAGCGATACCAAATCCTGCAATAGAAAAAGCAACAACAAAAACCAGAATAAGCCACCATTTATTAATAATCTGCCTGATAAGCTTTAAAATAGGCTCAAGACCTGTAGCTTCGTCATAAGATGTTTTTTTCTCTTCGTAAGCCATTTAATAATCTCCCTTTTTATTTTTTCTCAGTAATGCAGAAAACCCACAATACTTTATCTTATATATTCTAACATAAAAATACTTAATCTACAATAGTTTTTTGAAATTTTACAAACCCATATCACTAAAAAACTGTTTTTGTTTTTCCTTTTGAGAGTCGTCTGTTGATACAACAGTTTTTGTTTCGCTTAAAAGTCTTTTAGGATTGATTAAAGATGTAAGAATTCTCATACACCAAAATACCGGTAACAAAGCCGGAGCTTTTTTCAAAATATTATAGCGATTTTTCATGGTTTTCAACGGCGGAAAAAGTCTTCGGAAAAAATACGAATCAGAACTATCATCGTATTCCCCTCTTATTATACCACTGATGTAACCATTCTTTTCATTGCCAAACACACCGCTGAGAAAAATATATTCTGAAAGTTCAGCGATAAGTCTATCGCTTTCACCATCTTTGAACCAGCAATCGCAAAGCTTATCCATGTTTTTTTCAAATTGCCGTAGTCCGATTTCTTCCAGTGCTTTTTCCAGAATTGCCAAATCACATTTTGGTTTCAGATTTTCTCTGAGGAAATAGTGATCAACAATGCTTTTTATACCTGTTCCATCTGTTTCAAAATGATGAGCTGTATGAGAAAGGATGTAAACATAAAAATCCTCATCTGTCATACGCATAGCACAACCGTCAGCGCAATACATCCTTTCAAATGCACCTTTATAATATTCATAGCCCTTGTCATAGTCATATTTAAGTTCTCTATGAAGCTCAACAATAAGGAACGGCTTTTTAATATAGCCTTTATCTTTATCAGCATCATGTGTGCTGACTTCATAACCGCAAGAAAGAAGTATCTTTTCTGCTTCCTCAAATTTTTCCGCAGAAACATATAAATCCATATCAAGCATAAAGCGACAATCAGGATTTTTATAATACTCCCCTACTTTTGAGCCCTTTAAAAAACAATGCTTGATGCCTGCTTCGGAAAATTTTTCCGAAAGATCTTGCCTTTCTTTTTCCTGAGCTGTATAGCGAGCAGAGCATTTAAAAAGTTCTTTCGCAAAAAGGCTTTTTATCTGTCCATCGGCAAATCCGCATTTCATTACCGCAGGAGCAATCATAGCAGTAACTCTATGATTTTGAGCCAAATTAAAAAGCTTATTGAAATCTGCATTTACAGGGAATTCAAAATCGGTTTCGGTTATTTGAGATTTTATTGCAGAAATCAAAATGTTTCCCGTATTAATAATATCTACGGTGATTTCTTTGTCTTTCTCCTGTTGTGCATTTTCGGGACCTATTATTGCATATCCTGCATTACCGTTTTTCATTGAAGACGGATTTTTACGTCCGGCAAGGAAATGCTGTTTTACAAAATGTAGCTTGTATCTCAATCGTCTTGCAGGGTATCTGATATTAATGTTTTTAACATATTTTTCCTTATGCTTCAGATAAGTGCTGTCTCCATCAACATCAATTTCCTTGCCGTCAATTATAAGAACTTTAGCTATAGCTATTATATTTTTATCGGTAATACCATCCTCTAAAATAAATTGATTATCACCGCACATTATATATTCCCCGTTGTCTTTTATTCCAACCACGCGATGAAGAACAAAAGCACCATCATTCCTACGATAAAGAGGTAAATCACCTTTTTTTAATGGTAACACCGGCTTAACAATTTTAACAAAATCTCTGTTCTGATAAAGAAGCGGATTCATACTCGTTCCCGTAATAGGAATTGTGAAATCCAAACCGCGACTAAATGCCTCCTCAATAAACGGAAGCAATGTTTCCATATTAAGCTTTGGCATTTTATCACTCCTTTACCATAAGGCATGGGCTTGCCCATACCGCCCTACACTTTCTTGTTTCAACTCATAAAAAATATGAACTCAAATAAAAAAGCAATTTTTTAAGACAAACATTACTCTATATTCATTAACTAAAATACAAGCCGGGTTGCCCCGGCTTGTTTAGTGTTTACATAAGTTTGAGGTTTCCTCACTCCCTTGCCCGTTTGCACAGGCAAGGGTTATGAATAAGCAAGCCTTCAGTGGTAGATTAATACCAACCTGAACCTGCACTACCCTTTGAAAGAGTGAGTACATCCTCGAGCTCGAACTCCATGATTTCGAGCTCAGGTGCTGTGTATTCTTTCATTATGAAAAATACTCCTTTCAATATTTATAATTGAATTACTGGAAAAAGTCCGAATAATTGAACTCAATTCCGCCCTCGCCTCTGTCACCGATACTAACAGCGGGAACAGTTGAGGCAGGAAGCGTGGTAGGTTCAGTAGTTGTGTGAACAACCTTTGAAGCTGTTAAAACATCATCAATTGAAAATTCAACAACGGTGAAATCGGCTTTTTCGTAAGCTTTCGAAATCATTTTAATTAAGCTTCAACTACTTCGGGAAGACCCTTTGATACAGATGCTTCGTAGATAGCCTTAACTGTATTTGTAGCTGCATCAGCAGTTGCATATTCTGTTGTACCGTCGCTCATTGTAATAACGAATGTTACAGAAACAGAGTCTGTTGAATCGGGTGTCCAGCCTGCGAACTGTGCACGGAACTGATAGCCATCTTCAACTTCCCAGATTGTTGTAACATTAGCTGTACGAACTTCTGTACCGTTGATTGTTGCAGTAGCAATGATGGACTGGATGTTTGTAACTTCTTCTCTTGTTACACCATTTACGTCTTTTGTTTCAGTTTCGGGTTCAAGACCTGTGAACTGACCAACGAAACCGAACAAGTAGTTTGCTGCAAAGTTCATATCGTCGCCGCCGTTCCACTTGGACTGCTGACCAACGTGAGTAACTTCAACAGAAGGACCTGCAGGAGCAGAAGAAACAGTGAATGTGCATGTACCATATTCATACATTTTTGCAACAGAGAAGCCATAGTCAGATGCAGATGTACCGTAGAGACCGCCAAAGCCCATACCATCATTGATATAACCGTTGCACTCTTCGTAACCGAGAGGGTTGAAACCGATAGTATATGTTCCGTCAGGAGCATCCGCTTTAACTACCATGTTGATTGTGAAAAGGTTAACACGTGTTGTAGCGTCAAATGAAGATGCATCGTCACCGAAACAGTATGCTATAGTTGTATCCCAATCATAAAGAGGTGAGGGACCAGATGAACCAGCAGGCATCTGGATACTTGCACTACCAAGTGCTGCACCTGACTGAATACCAACGAAACCATGTTTTTCAAGGTCAAGTGTGTCAGTTGAAGAAGGCTCAAGTACTTTACTGTTATATCCAATTTCGTACTGACCACCAACTGATAAAAGACCAAGTTCTTCGAGACATTCAGCATTAAATGTAATTTGGATTGTATCGCCGGGAGCATATGTTGTCTTATCTGTTGTCATACCAAGACTAACAAGAGTATCATCCGGATAAGCAGCAAATGTTCCAATAGCGAAAACATTGAAAATCATGATGAGAGCAAGAGCTACACCAAGAATTCTTTTAGAAATTTTCATTGGAATTTTTCCTCCTATTTAGGATTATCTATTATTTGTAGTTTGTTGTAGTAAGTGTTGACATTCTTGTAGCAAGAGCAGCCTGATCTATCTTTGTACCACCAACGTGATTACGTACAACGTTTGTATCGTTAGCGTTAATTGTGTGCATCATTGCACCAGCAATAACGTTCTGGCAGTTTGCAGACATTGTCTGTACAGAGTTAGCAGCGAGAGACTGAGTCTTAGCAACTACGTTTCTAACAAGGTTAGTATCGTTAGCGTTGATAAGACCATTACCGTCAACGTCACCGAAGATAACTACAACATATTTGGCGGCTTCTGTACCGTCAGCATTTTTAACTGTGATAACAGTACCGGTACCGTAACCGGTCTTACCGATTGAACGGCTATATGCAAGAGAACCACCGTTTGTAGCTTCAAATGCATTATTAAGATAGTTAGTGTTCATAAATGTGTTAGTAGCCGCCTGTGTAAAGCCGAAAACTACACCATTGTAAGTATCACCGAATTTGTGAACTGTATCAATAATGATACCTGCTTCAGCAGAAGCTTTTTTAGCAAGGTCTGCAGGTAAATCTTTCCAAACTGCTTTAACAGTTACATCAGCAACGATATCAATTTCATCGCCAGGAACGTACTGTGTACCTTCTACATCCCAAGCAAGGAATTCTTTGCCAGCAGCTGCTTCGAAAAGATTTTCAGGAAGAGTATACTTGCCTGCTTCCATTTCTACGGGATCCATTGTACCTGAACCGCCGTTAGCATCAAAAGTAATAGTGTAAACTTCTGCTGCTTCTTCACCAAGAGTTACAGAAGCAATAACTTCACCGATTTCAATATCGTTGCCTTCAGCATCGATAACGCGCTGACCATAGAACATTGTCTCAGTTGAAAGTGTTTCGTCATCAAGACGAACAGCAACAAGGTCACCGGAATTATCAACTGTTTTTGCATCGTTGATAAGGTCAAGTGTAGCTGTCTGTACACCTTCGTCTAAAGTATAGGTGAGAGTTGCAATAACTGAACCTGCTTCTAAAGTAAGTCCGTTTTCGCCTTCATAAGAAGGATCTGGGATAATGAAAACTTTGTTTCCATCATCAGAAATCTGAACGTCTGCATTATAGCCTTCTGTTATAGCATCGCCTTCTGTTGCAGCTTTGATAGTTGCACCGGTAGCTTTAATAACAAAGGACATAGCACCAACAACATAGTTAGTTTCAAGGCAAACGTTAACGGTATATTCACCCGCAGCGTTAGCTACATTGTCGGTCTCAATAGACCAATACTGAGTGTATGCAATTGCATCTTCTGTTTCTTCGTCAAATGTTTCATACTCAACATTAACGGCTGCAAAAGCTGAAACAGAAAAAACAGATAAAACCATTACAAGAGCAAGCATAACACTAATAAGTTTTTTAGACATATGTTTGCCTCCATTACATAAATTTTTTCATTTCTTTCCAAATAGCAATCTAATAATTGCACCTTCTGACTGAGGAAGCTCCTCGCATATATAATATATATAGTATACGATTTTTGCTTTCCCCTCCCGCTGAGCAATCAGCGGGAGGTTCTTTCAATCAAAGGATTTTTAACAATCTTGACTATAAAAGATTAATAATTATTTTTTAATAACGTTAATAACCTCTAAGTAGTCATTAGCATCAATTGTACGAGTATCATCTGTAGCACCTGCAAGGTTACCAGCGATGAAATAGCAGCCTTCAAGAGATGCTTTATCGGATGCAACGAGATTCAACTGAGCACCGTCGATTACATCAGCAGCACCGTCACCATTGATGTCGGCATTAACGATAATCTTAACAGTAGCAACAGGAATCTTAATGCCATCCTGAACTGTGTAGAATGTTACAACAGAGTTTGTACCTGCGAAGCCTTCGAAAGCAACGGGATTGCCTTCTTCATCGAATTTTTCAACTGAATAGTGAAGGTCATTAGAAACTGAAATGTTATCTTCGCCAACTGTAGCATTGTCAGCTTCAACATTGAAGAGAGCTTTAACAGCTGCTTCGTTCAAGCCTTCTGCGATTGTTGCAAGTCTTGATGTAACAGTTTCATCAAAGTCTTCTGTTTCGGGATCGTCGAAAATAATTGTTGCATTTTCTGCGATTGTTACATTGCCGCCTTCAGTAGCGCCAACGGAAAGATTGATAAATTTAAGTCTTGCGAGAGCTTCCTTAAGATCTCTTGCTGCGCTGTCAATAATATCCTGATCTTCAGTTGTATAGGGTTCTGTATTTGTGTAAATAGCGGAACCGGGGAAGAGATTTATTGCATCGCCGCTTGCATTTACAACTTTACCTTCAAGACCGAGTTCAGCAAGCACCTGACCGAGTTCTTTATCAGTGTTGTTGTAAAGTTCTTTATTTGCAAGAGCCCATTCAGCCTGAGCAATAAGTGTTTCAAGCTCTGAATAGTCAGCTTCTTCATCAACAAGAACGAGTTCGTTACGGCAGCAGAGAAGTTCCCATTTAGCATCAAAGATGTTCTTCTGAGATTTAACTTTGCCATTAGCACCGTTCATTACATCTTTAGCTGTCTGAAGAGCAGCTTCATACTTAACCCAGCTACGCTCTGTGTAGAGGCTTTCGTCAGTAATCATAGCTTCTGCAGAAGCGATTTCGTTTGCAAGATGTGTTGTAACAGCGCCACCGTTTGCTGTTACATATTCTCTGTTAAGAAGACGAGTAGATGTCTTTGTAAGAAGGTTAGCTGTAACAGCGATGTCAAGTGCAGAGCTCTGAGCATATTCAAGGTCTCTGTCTTCAATCCACTGTTCTTTAGCAGCATATTCTTCTTCATCTAATTCTTCAAGAAGAGCGAGAATCAAAGTGCCGTTTTCACCAATAGCTGTTGCGTTAGCTGAAAGTCCTACAAGAGCTTTGAGGTCATCCTCTTCAATCCATGTGTAGGGGAAGGATGTGTCAACATCACCGATTACTCTGTCTGCATCTTTCTTAAGATCGATGAAGTACTGAGCATCGCTGCGAGTGTCGTTAAGACGGTTAAGTCTATACATTCTATAATCTGTATAGTCATAGTTGTCTGTATAAGTTGCTTCAACGCTATCAAGCTGTGTTTTAAGAGCGTTAATAGCTGCGTCGTTCTGGCTTTCCTTAACAACCTTTTTAACGATATCAAGGTCATCAGATGCAATTATAAGATCCTCTAAGTATCCTTCGTAATCGAATTTACCGTTGCTACGAAGAGCACCGAGAGCTGCTTCAGCAGCAGTTGAAAGAGCTGATGTGTAATTTGTCCAAGCTGTAGCTGCTGTAACTCTTGTTACCTTGTAAGCTGTCTTTGTTACACCATCAACAGTGTAAGTACCGATTGTATCATCTTCACCGGGAGTAACAGTTGCAGTAACAACTTCACCGTCTGAATCTACCCAAGCGTAATCTGGGAAGTTTGTTTCCTTCTTAACTTCTTCACCGTCAACAACTGTTGTTTCAGCAGAGTTAAGAAGTGAGTCTGCATAGTAGTAAGTTTCAGTAAAGTCATAGTCAGCTTTAATTTTACCAAGACCTGTTTCTCTACCAACTTCAGCACCAAGAGCACTACGTGCAATACCATCGTAGTAGATCAAATCGATAGTACCATTAGCCTGATACTTTGTGCTACTTGCACCACCGATAATTGCTCTGCCTCGTGCTGCATAGAAAGCAAATGTAAATGTATCTTTTGAACCTGAACCTAAACCAGCTGCATCCCATGTAGCTTCATTAACACCTGCACCGGTTATAGTAAGAGTTTTGTCTGTCTCTTCACCTGTACATGTAATAGAACCATTTTTGAAAAGAGGAATGGGGTCATAGTTTCTCTCAGTATTAGCACCGAATTCAGCAGATGATGTAGCTGAACCTATTGTAATACCATGAGTTGACTGTCCACCGGTAATTTTGATATCGCAAAGCTGACGACCATCGTTATGTCTGATGTAAGCAACGTTTGCGCCTTCAATTTCAGATACAAGATTATTAATATCAATGTACTGAGGTGAATAAGTACCCATTACTGTAGAGTTAGAGTTAATAACAGTATTTTCTGCACCTTCGTCAGAAGAATCAGCATTAAGATAGGTATAGATGTTTGTTGTATAAGTTTCGTTAGTCATTGCGGTTGTACCTTCGTAAACCTTGTAAGAAACTTCGAAACGAACAAGCATACCGGGAGATGAAATACCTGATGCTGTGTAAGTAAATGTACCTGTTTCACCGAAGTCGATGTAACCTGCATTGTCTTCACCATCAAGGTCACCGAGTGTGGGAGTAACCAAAGATGTTGTATTACCATCAAGGTCATAAACCTTAACGCCTGTAAGACCGATAGCATACTGCTGGTCATACTGTCTTGTGCCGTTTGCATCAATGTAGCTTCTCCAGATACCGTTTGCACCATTAGAAACGTTAACTGTTACAGCTTCTGTTGTTGCGCCACCTGTAAGGTTTATTGAGCTATCAATGGAGATATCAGGAACGTCGAAAGCCTGTTCTGTTCCCCAACCCTTGATAAGCTTACCAACAACGGGAAGAGCGCTCTGAAGAAGGTTTGTTTTAACTGAGTTAAGACCTGAAATAACGTTTGTAAGAACAGCCTGAATCTGAGCATTTGTAAGGTTAGACTGTACTGTTGTCTCAGAAGGAAGAAGATCTCTTGCGAATACAAGATTGATAATATCATTTACAAGACCAAGAACCATGGGGATAACGGGCTGTGCAAGGATATTGCCTTTCTTGAGTGTATCACCGTCAAGACCGTTTCTGCCGAAGAGGCTTGTAAGAGTTGTAAGGTCAAATGTTGTGAAGAAGTGCTCAAGCTTTGTAAGAAGAACTTCTGCATCAACATCATATGTTCCTTCAAGACCGTTAATAAAGCCGAGAGGAAGAATTGTGTTAAGAATGTAACCAAGCTTCTTAAGTGAGCTTGAAGTATCTGTCGTGTAAGAAGCAATACCAGCAACCTTCGAAGGCTCTAAGCCCTGAAGAACGCTGCCTGAACCGTTACTTACATAGTTAACAGCCCATTCAATAGCTGTATCAAGGATTGCGTTCCAGTGAGCCTGATCTGTTCCGCCACCAACTGTGATGAAACCATTCAAATCAAAATCTGCACCGAAAACTTTTGCGCAGTAATCCTTGAAGTTTGTGAGCTGCATAAGGTAAGTAGCTGCGATATCCATACCCATATTGAGAAGGATATCCATCCACTCTGCAGAATTATGATCAGCAAACTGTCTGCCTGTTGCAGCTGTTAATGAACCAGCCTCAAAAATGTAAGCATCGTAGTTAACGTTGGGAGCGATTTCTGTCATGAATTCGCGAACAACAAGAGATGCGAACTGAAGAAGAGCAACGCTTACTTCACCCTCGCTTGTTGCGAATGTGTAAGCGCCTGTTTCAGCATCCTTGGGGATGATGAGCTGAGGCATAACACCATCAAAGAAGGAAGGTCCGATAAGAGCTACGATATCGATGAGAGTCATATCTGCATAGAAATCGTATGTATAAGTCTCTGTATCTGCATAGGGTGAATCAGAACCGAAAATCTTATCGGGGAATGTTGCAAGAAGGTACTTAGCAAGACGATTAACGTTGTCGTTAATGCAATCTGTTGTTGTACCATCAATCCAACCGTCACCTGTTGTATCGATGAAAGCCTGCTTTGTTTCTTCGCTAAGTGCTGTTTCAAATACAATGTAAAGAATGTGGTTAAGAGATTCAACTAATGTACCGCCATTAAGAGCAAGGATTGCATCATAATCGATAGCATTGGGGACACCCTCTTGACCGGAAACGATTGCACCTTCATCTGATGATTTAAGAATCTTATAATCCCAGTTAATGAGAGAATAGAAAGAGTTTGCAGTTGCTGTGTTAGCCTTATAGTAAACAGGAACTCTTTCGCTTAAAGGCTCTTCTGTTTCAGGATCGATATCCTGTTCACCGTCACCATTTTCGTCAACGGGTCTTGTTTCAAAAGTTGTGTAATACCAGATGCCGTCATCACCTTTTTCAAGGCAGTCATAACCGATATATGTTACATAGTCTCCTGCATCAAAAATAGCTTTTGCTGCTGCATCAACATCAGTGTCTGCAATCTCATTGAACTCAACCTCAACAGCTTCCATAAGGTTTTTCTTAAGGTTGTGGTTGAGAGCATTCACGGCAAGACCGTCGATTGCGTACTGTGCTGCATAGTCAAGAATCTGGAAAACAGATTTGTTTCTAAGGTCAAAATTTGCAATAACAGCATCTCTGCCATTTTCTTCAGCCTCAGCCTTCAACTCGGGAACAATGATAGAATCCATATCCCAAACCTTTGTTGCAGCTTCGCCTTCGCCAACCCATTCATAATCCTGAGGATTGATAAGAAGGTTAAGAATTGCATTGTTGAGCATTACGTCAATATCTGTGAAGGGTAATGCTGTGTTGGATTCTTCAAGATCCTCAACAGAGGGATAGCTGTCGTTTTCGTAAGCATCATTATAGGAGCCTGCAACGATCAAATCATAAACCATATCCACTGCGAAACCGGGAAGGTCTGTAAGGATAGCGTTAATTTCGCCCATATCAAGGTCAATAAACGAACCGATGATACCAAGGCTGATACCGTTATCAGTATTGATACCATAAACAGCTTTTTTAAGAGTGCTGATGTTATCAGCAAGGAACTGAACGAGCTGAGAAATCATAGTAAAGTTACCATTTGTTTTTCTCTGGTAAGCGTTACCGCCTGTTGCAAGAGCATTGAAACTCAACTCTTCAAGAGCACCAAGGTTAACGATAGCTGCTGCAGCCTTGAAAAGACCACCATCAGCTGTTTCCCAAAGTGTCTCAAAAGTTCTGTCTACTGATCTAAGGTCAACCTCAAGTTTACCGAGGATTGACAAGTCTACGGAGAACTCAATGTTCGCATCTGCGAGCAAATCGTCCACCAAGTCGAGCGCGATATCGGCAACTTGCTCATAAGTAAGGTTAGCGTCGTCGATGTTATCGTAGGCAATGTTATTGGGTGATGTAAATGTAAAAATAGCATTACCGATAACAGTCATAAAGCTAAACGCCATAACGAGAGCAAGAACCAAGCTCAACAATTTAGTTGATTGTTTCATAAAGATTTACCTCCATATTTTAAGTGGTTTGATTGCTGTAGCAAAATGCACAAACAAAAACGGATGTTTGCATTTTAAAACTGAATAATCAAAAAATGAGTGTAAAGATAAAAAACTTTACACAATCGTTTTTTTGTGTATTTGTGTTTGCAGAAATATTATAAAATTACTGAAAAACAAAGAGTTTTATGTAAATTCACTCTTGAATATTTTTGGTGTAATTGTAAAAGTTGAAGACTTTACAACCATATTTGTGCAATTTCAACAACTATATGGGTTTATATATGACTAACTAAAGTTGCATTTCGGCTATATCTGAGAAGAAAATGAATAGACTATCAGCTTATCAATGAATATGAAAATGTGGGGTGGTATGATATTTGTCGAGCTGTTTTTATTACCGTTTACGATTAATTGGAAAGTGATATTAGTCCGACGAATTTTAGATGCCGATAATCTGAACCACAAATCCCGTTTTTATTAAACTGAATGGGTGGGGTTTGTTGGAAAACTCTTCTCGTGTGTGCGCGTAACATATCATATATAAATAATACTATAAATATTTTTCGCAAAACTATTGACAAGCTGTTTTTGTTGTTGTATTATGATAAGGACCATAAGGTTGGGGCAGTGGGGGTATTATGCCCTCAAGCCGAGAAAAGCGTTTTTTAGCTTTTGGCTTTTGAGGCACAATTCCGGTCAGACAAAACAAATGTTCGGTTGAAGAAATTTGTGGCGGTTTTTTTCGTCGCAAGCGACGAAAAAAACAATTTAACTCCTTTGGATTTTTCCGAGTGTTTGTTTTGTCTGATTCGGAAACGGTCAGTACCTCTCCTGTCTTATGAAGTGTGTGGGCGCTAAGTGCACAAAGCGGTGCTGCAGGGTGCAGCAGCGGAGTGTACAGCGGTTCGGTTTTGTGTTTGAGTCCTGGGCGAAAGCTTAGTTCTCTCCTTACCGGCTCTTGCTCCCGCTATGCGCTCTGAGCAATTCGGCGCTGTGCACTTTGTACATACGGCCCACGGTTAATCAATATCCTATCGGACTTCTAAATGCAAAATGTAAAGTGGGAAATGCAAAGTGAAGAGTCTGCGACGCGTTTTAAAGCTTCGCAAGGAACATCAATTTGTCCTGATTATTTGTTTTGCAAGGTTTAACTTTTCGTTTTCTTTATTTGTCCTTTGACGGAAATCTATGAAAGGGGGACTGTGCGACAAAAATGCTTTGCCGCAATCGGTGCGTGTTTGCGGTTAATTCGTTTTTAGTTAACGCACGCGTATTTTTGTATTGGCGTACTAAAAATATGGAGGTAAATCTTTATGAAACAATCAACTAAATTGTTGAGCTTGGTTCTTGCTCTCGTTATGGCGTTTAGCTTTATGACTGTTATCGGTAATGCGGTTACTACCTTCACAGGACCCACCCACGTTGCCTACGATAACATCGACGACGCTAACCTTACTTATGAGCAAGTTGCCGCAAACGAGCAGTAAACATTCTTTGAATTTTTTGTATTCTGTCGTTTTTTGGAAAATAATAAATTTTCCTCTTGAAATAGGTGACTAATATATGTATAATAATTTGTGAACATTCTTTTAATAACTTCAGGAGATTTTTCATGAAACTTTTGGAAGACAGAATCGCAAAAGACGGAACTGCAATAGGAACAGATATTTTAAAGGTGGATATGTTTCTCAATCACCAGATTGATCCTTTCCTTATCAACGAAATGGGTAAGGAATTTTACAGTCTTTTTAAAGATTGCGGTGCAACAAAGGTTGTCACCATTGAGTCCTCGGGAATTTCTATGGCTGTTGCAACAGCTCTGCAATTTGGCATCCCTGCCCTTTTCGCCAAAAAAGGCGACCATAAAAATGTCGGCAACGATGTTTATTGTGCAAAATGCTATTCTTTCACTCACGGCAAAGAATACCAGATGAAAATTTCCAAGAAATATCTTAATGAGAATGACAAAGTGCTTATTATTGACGATTTTATGGCTGGCGGTAATGCCTGCAATGCTCTTATCGACATTGTCGGACAAGCAGGAGCAGAGGTTGTCGGTATAGGCATCGCCATTGAAAAAGGCTTTCAGCCCGGTGGTGAAGAGCTCCGCCGAAAAGGCTATAAGGTTAGGTCTTTAGCAATCGTTGACAGTATGTGTGACGGAAAAATCACATTCAGACCTGATATAGATTGCTGAAAATAAAAAAATCCTATACGGAGGTAATGACAATGAAAAAATTCAGCAAAGTTCTCGCTCTCTGCCTTGCTCTTGTTTTGGTAGTAGGCTGCTTCGCAGCTTGCGGCGAGAAAACACCCGCAGATGATTCAACTAACGATGCTGCAAATAATGCAGTTGAAGTAAAAGTTGGTTTCATCTTCCTCCATGATGAACAGTCAACTTACGACAAAAACTTCATGGATGCTGCAAAGGCAGCTTGTGACGAAATGGGCGTTGAATACGCTCAGAAAACTCAGATTCCCGAATCAAAGGACTGCTATGACGCAGCCGTTGAGCTTATCGAAGTTGACGGATGCGACATCATCTTCGCAGACAGCTTTGGTCACGAATCCTTCCTTATTGATGCTGCTAAAAAGTATCCCGATGTTCAGTTCTGCCACGCAACAGGTACTCAGGCTCACACAGCAGGCGTTGCTAATTTCCACAACGCTTTCGCTTCTATCTACCAGGGCAGATATCTTGCAGGTGTTGCTGCAGGTATGAAGCTTAACGAAATGATTGCTGCTAACGAAATCAAAGAAGACGAAGCAAAAATGGGTTATGTTGGTGCTTTCACATTCGCTGAAGTTATGTCAGGTTATACTTCATTCTACCTTGGCGCAAAATCAGTTTGCCCCACTGTAACAATGGACGTTAAATTCACAGGCTCCTGGTACGACGAACAGCTCGAAAAAGAAGCTGCTCAGGCTCTTATCACAGGTGGATGCGTTCTTATCAGCCAGCATGCTGACTCAATGGGTGCTCCCACAGCTTGCGAAACTGCAGGTATCCCCAACGTTTCATACAATGGTTCAACTCTCGCTGCTTGCCCCAACACATTCATCGTTTCTTCAAGAATCGACTGGACACCTTACTTCAAATATATGATCGAGTGCGTTCAGAAGGGCGAAGAAATTGATACTGACTGGACAGGTACAATCGAAACAGGTTCTGTTGTTCTTACAGACATCAACGAAAAAGCTGCTGCTGAAGGCACTGCAGAAAAAATTGCTGATGTTAAGGCTAAACTCCTTGATGGTTCAATCAATGTATTTGATACTGCTAACTGGACAGTAAAGGGCGAAAAATTAACAAGCTACAAAGCTGATGTTGATACAGATGCTAACTTCGAGAAAGATACAGAAGTTATTGAAGACGGCGTATTCTATGAATCAAAACACCGTTCAGCTCCTTACTTCGACATTGAAATCGACGGTATCACTCTTCTTGACAGAAACTACGGCTAATATACAAATTGATTGTCTGAGACGAGAGGAAGCTCTCGCCTCAGACTAATTTTGAAGAAATGGCTATAACACCGATTGTATAACCATTTCTTGAGAATTGGAGAAAGAATGGAGGTTTATTGTGGCTAAACAACCTGCTATTGAACTAAAAAACATCACAAAAACATTCGGCAAAGTGGTTGCCAATAAAAATGTTAATCTTACTGCTTACCGTGGTGAGATTCTTTCCATTTTGGGCGAAAACGGAAGTGGTAAAACTACTTTGATGAATATGATTTCGGGTATTTATTTCCCCGATGAGGGGCAGATTTTCATTGGTGAAAATGAAGCTCATATCGCCTCTCCAAAAGATGCTTTCAAATACAAAATCGGTATGATTCATCAGCATTTTAAGCTTGTTGATGTTTTCAGTGCAGCCGAAAACATTGTTCTCGGCATTGAGGACGGAAAATATAATCTTTCTTCATCAACTGCGGAAATCAAAAAAATCAGCGAGCAATACGGCTTTGACCTTGATCCCGAAAAGAAAATTTATACAATGTCCGTTTCAGAAAAACAGACTGTTGAAATCATCAAGGTTCTTTACAGAGGTGCCGATATTCTTATTCTTGACGAGCCTACCGCCGTTCTTACACCTCAGGAAACCGAAAAGCTTTTCAATATTCTCCGCCGTATGCGAGATGACGGAAAATGTATCATTATTATTACCCATAAGCTCCATGAGGTTCTTTCTCTTTCCGACAGAGTTTCGGTTCTCAGAAAAGGTGAATATGTCGGAACCGTTAATACTGCCGAAACAAGCGAAGCTCAGCTTACAGAAATGATGGTTGGCAAAAAAGTTGACCTTAACATTCAAAGAAACGAGCCTAAAAACACAGCAGAAAGACTTACTGTTAACAGTATTACCTGCGTTGACAGAGTTGGTTCAACTGTACTTGACAACGTTTCCTTCACTGCCAAAAGCGGTGAAATACTCGGTATTGCAGGTATCGCAGGTTCAGGTCAGAGAGAACTCCTTGAATCCATTGCAGGTCTTCAAAGACTCGAATATGGTGATATTTTCTATTTCGACCCCAAAACAGGCAAAAAGGAAAGCTTGCGAGATAAAACTCCTATGCAAATCAGACAGATGGGGGTTCGTCTTTCCTTCGTTCCTGAAGACAGACTTGGTATGGGTCTTGTAGGAAATATGGACATCGTTGACAATATGATGCTCAGAAGCTACACAAGAGGTCACTCAATGTTCCTTAAAAGGAAAAACCCGAAAGACCTTGCAATGAAAATCATTAACGACCTTGAGGTTGTTACTCCCAGCGCCAGCACGCCTGTTCGCCGTCTTTCAGGTGGTAATGTTCAAAAGGTGCTTGTTGGTCGTGAAATTGCAGCTTCTCCCACAGTTCTTATGGTAGCATATCCTGTTCGTGGCCTTGATATTAACTCTTCCTATATGATTTATAATCTTCTCAACGAACAGAAGGAAAAAGGCGTTGCAATTATTTTTGTTGGCGAAGACCTTGATGTGCTTATTGAGCTATGTGATAAAATTATGGTTATCGGCTCAGGCAGAATCACAGGCATTGTGGATGCCCGCACCACTACTAAAGAAGAAATCGGTCTTCTTATGACAAAATCCAAAGACGAAGGAAAGGAGAATAACAATGGCTAAAAATGTAGAAACCAAACATCACGAACCATTTTTTCATATTGTTAAGCGTGATGATATGCCCGTTTGGCAAGCCTGGCTCGTACGTATTGTAACAATTTTGGTTGGTTTTCTCCTTGTTGGATTTCTTTCAATGGCAATAACCGAAAAAAGTCTCGGTGATACATATAATATTATGTTCTCAGGTGTTTTCGGAAGATTATTTGAAGGAAGCACAACAATGCTCTGGAAGTATTTGCAGGAAATAGCAATTCTCCTTTGCCTTGCTCTTGCTCTTACTCCAGCTTTCAAAATGAAGTTTTGGAACTGTGGTGCTGAGGGACAGGCTCTTATTGGTGGTCTTGCTTCTATATTCTGTATGATAAACTTCGGAGAAAAGCTCCCCTACCCCGCTCTGATTATCGTTATTGCAGTAACGAGTATTCTTGCAGGTGCGATATGGGGCTTTATACCTGCAATTTTCAAAGCTTTGTTTAACACCAACGAAACTCTTTTCACCCTTATGATGAACTACATTGCTACACAGATTATTGCTTACTATGTTTATATTGAGGGTGGCGGTTCAAACGTTATTAACCCTGTTTCTTACGGTAACTTCCCTGCAGTAGGCAACAACGACTATTTTGTAAATATTGTAACCGTTGCGGCTATAACAGTGCTTATGTTTGTTTACCTTAAATACAGTAAACAAGGTTATGAAATTTCCGTTGTTGGCGAAAGCCAGAACACAGCTCGTTATGTTGGTATCAATGTTAAAAAGGTTATTATCCGGACTATGATTATTTCAGGCGCTTTATGCGGTGTTACCGGCATGCTTCTTGTGGCAGGTAAGGACCATAGTATTAACACAAACCTTGTCGGCGGCCAAGGATTTACCGCAATTCTTATGTCCTGGCTTGGTCAGTTCAACCCCTTCATTATGGTATTTATGACTGCTATTGTAGTTTTCCTCAGATTAGGCGTTGCAAAGGTTGCAGACACATCCTTCCTCAACTCCTCTTTCTCAGAAATCATTGTTGGTATTGTAATCCTTATGCTTGTTGGCTGCGAATTCTTTATTCACTACTCCATCAAGTTCCGTCACAACAAAAAGGAGGTTAAAGCATGATTATTCAGTTTATTTGCCGTGCAATTCTCCTTGGTGTTCCTCTTCTTTACGGTTCAACCGGTGAAATAATAACAGAAAAATCCGGTCATCTGAACCTCGGTATTCCCGGTATTATGTATGTTGGTGCTATAAGCGGTGTTGTTGGCTCTTTCCTTTACGAAAACGCCTGTGGCAATGATATAGCCAATATGAACGCTTTTTTAGCAGTTATTATTCCACTTTTATGCGCTATTGCAGGTGCGGTAATTATGGGACTTATTTATAGCTTCCTTACAGTTACCCTTCATGCAAACCAGAACGTTACCGGTCTTGCTCTTACAACTCTCGGTATTGGTTTAGGAAACTTCCTTGGCGCTTCTCTTATCAGTATCACCAAAAGTGAGCTTCCTTCAATCGCTCTTACAAAAACAAGTTCATTTTTCTCTGTAAAACTTCCCTTTGCAGATGATTTAGGATGGTTCGGTGATTTAATATTCTCCCACGATTTCCTTACTTATCTTGCAATTGCACTTGCAATTATAACCTCAGTTATTCTCAATCGTACCCGCACAGGTCTTAACCTTCGTTCTGTAGGTGAAAACCCTGCTACTGCTGACGCTGCAGGTATCAATGTTACCAAATACAGATATCTTGCAACCTGCATCGGTAGTGCCATTGCAGGTCTTGGCGGACTTCAGTATGTTATGGCTTATGCCAGCGGTGTTTGGTCAAACAATGCATTCGGTGACCGTGGTTGGATGGCAATTGCGCTTGTTATTTTCGCACTTTGGAAGCCATCAGTAGCAATTATCGGTTCTTTCCTTTTCGGTGCACTTTGCAATGCAAACAACTATATACAAGGTCTCGGCACAGAAACCCAGGAGCTTTTCAAAATGCTTCCATATGTTGTTACAATTATTGTTCTCATTATTACAAGTATGCGTAAAAAGAGAGAACATCAACCACCGGGAAGCCTCGGTCTTAACTATTTCCGAGAAGAAAGATAAACAGAAAACACAGTTATTCAGAAAAATTCTGAATAACTGTGTTATTTTTTATTTAATGGGTAAAATAGCAATATATAATTAATTTTCAAGGTGATTTTATGATTGCTATTATTACCGCTATCATTTCAGGCGCTCTGATGAGCATACAAGGGGTTTTTAACGAAGGCGTAACCAAACAGACGTCTATATGGATGTCTGCTTCTTTCGTCCAGCTAACAGCCTTCTTGTTCTGCATTGTCGCCTGGTTTTTCACAGGACGTGAAAGCTCGGTAGGCGCTCTTTTCAAAATAGAAAACAAATATATGCTTTTGGGCGGTATTATCGGCGCTTTAATTACCTATACGGTAATCAGAAGCATGTCGGGACTGGGACCCGCTCAAGCGGTTATGATAATTGTCACTGCACAGCTTGTTGTAGCATATCTCATTGAATTGTTCGGTCTTTTCGGTGTAGAAAAGGTGGATTTTCAGTGGCAAAAGCTTGTTGGTGTAATAATTTCAATAGGCGGTATTTTGTTGTTCAAATGGGAATTCAAATAAAATGAGATGTAAAAAAGCGTCTGTAAAAACCTTCATTTTTTTACAGACGCTTTCCACTTTAATATTTACTTTTAACACCTTTTGAACTGTATGAGCTTGTATAGTCGCCTCTGACAGCTTTAACAGTGTATGTATAGGTTTTACCCACCGTAACATTTCGGTCCATAAATGCTGCTTTCTCGCCATTTTTCACATAACCGATTCTCTTCCAGTTGCCCTGACTGTTTTTACGATAGATAATATATTTTTTAGCACCTTCAACTTTATTGAATTTAATGCTTATACCCTTTTTATAATTCTTTGCAGTTAAATTATCCGGAGTGTCCAGATAAATTGTTTTAATTCCACTTTTACTGTAACAACCTTTAATATTACCTACATATGCTCTTACAGTATAACGATAGGTTTCAGAGCTTTTAACCTCTTTATCGGTGAATGATACCTTTTCACCGCCCTCAATTTTTGCTATCTGCTTCCATGAGCCTGATTTACCTTTACGGTAAACGTAGTAGCCTTCTGCTGAGGGTACTGCCTTCCAGGTTAATTTAACATTAGAATCATTATTTTTCACAGAGGAAAGTACAGGTGCTGCAATGCAAGTTAATTCTTCACCGGCATAATACTGACTGACTGTTTTTCCGTCAACAGCTCTTAATGTGTATACATACTTTACACCATTCTCTGCTTTTTTATCTGTGAATTTAGAATCCTTTGTAACACCAATTCTTTGCCATGAGGAATCTTCAGTTTTGCGATAAACAATATATTTATCAGCATTTGCAACAGCTTTCCATTTAATCAGAATTCCGTCACCGCTGTTTCCGAGAGAGGAAATCTCCGGTGCGGTCACACTACTTTTTTCACCATAAAGCTTAGGTCTCTCATACATCCTTATGGAATACATAGCCCAACTGTCGCCACCGCAATGGTTATATGTGTATGTTGTTTTTTGCCCGTTATGAGCATTATTATGAGCGTAATCCTGTGAATAACCTTCACTATTCTCTCCATTGCAAATAACAACATGCTCAAATTCACCGCAATAGTTGCATTTATAAAAAATCGGGTCGCCTTTAGAAACCTTACCCTGATTTTCGGACATATCAATCTTTCCGCTTGTACCATTAGTGAGCTTCAATCTGTATGCTGTGCCGTATTCATCTTTAAGCTTCTCATATAAATCCTGAACAGTTTGACCGTAAATATCTATACCGCCAGCCTGCAAGCATTTGGAAGCAAAATCCGCACACAAACCAACTCCGTTATCCCAATTTTCATGCGCATATTCGAGAGCTTTTGAAACACTGTAAGCATCATTTCCTGCCAAACTATTAACTCTTGTAAATGAACTTATTCCAATAACCAAAAGGAACATAAGAACCAAAGAAAATAAACGTTTTGTCATATTTCTTCTCCTAAAAGTTACAATTTGTAATCAAAAACGAGAGAAATTATACCATAAAGTTTACAATCTGTCAAATTCTTTAAAAAATCGGGTTGCAAAAAACTCTCGTCTTTTGCAACCCGGCAATAATCATTCAACAATTTCGCTTGTTATTTCTGCCTGCTTTTCAGCGTTTTGCTTGTCTCGCTCGTTTTGAAGCATAGCTTTTATCTGATTGGGCATTTTAAAGAAATCATCTTTAGAAAGCCCTTTTGTTTCAATAGGTGGCAAGAAAGTTACATACACCGTACCGCCTGTAATATTACCAGTTTCTTCAAGTCTCGCTCTTGAACCTTCAATAAGCACAGGAACAACCTTTGCTCCGCTCTCCATTGCTATTTTCATAGCCCCACCTTTAAACTCGCCTAATTGACCGTCCTTGCTGCGAGTTCCTTCTGGGAAAATAACAAGGCTACGCCCGGATTTAACCATTTCTATTGCCTCATGGAGAGATGAGCGAGAACCGTTTTTCTTTTTCCTGTCAACAAAAACACAATCAAGAACACCCATCCAATGCTTCAAAAATGGAAACATACTTAACTCTTTTTTCGCAATAAACATAGGCATTGTAGGCGCATTGAGGAATACCGCAGGAATATCAAACATACTTGCATGATTAGGCGTGTAAATAATAGGTTCATCATCAGGAACAAGCTCCTTACCTTTTACAACAAAATTAACATTTGCCATATCAATCAAAGGAAGAAGCCATTCTTTTACGTGCTTATCAACAAAGGGTTTATATTCCTTCCAAGTCTGATTTTTTTTCATTTCAAGCGCTGTTTTAAGCTCGGGGGTGTAGCCCAAAAGCGAGGTTATAAATTTAGTGTACCATTTTACTGTAAATAAGTTCATAACAGAGCCTCCTATATAATCAACCACCTCATTTTAACACAGACACATAAAAATTCAAGTACCCAAAACAAAAAACTTTTTCTTGAAGCCTTATTAAAGGTGTGTTAGTATTATTATAAATTCTGTCTTGGTAGGTGTATGTTTTATGAAATATAGCTTTACTAACCTTAACATTGAAGCCGAAGGGAAAGATTCTGTAAAGGCTGCTACCTATTTCGCGAAAGAAATAAAGAAAAGAACAGGAAAATCTCTGCCTGTTTTTGAAAAAGCTCCGGGTTTTCCTAAAATCATTTTTTCTACCGATGAAGGTATTGAAAGCAAAGATTTTTTCAATATTCATCAGACAGAGGGAGAAATCATAATAACCGCTAAAACCATACGTGGATTGATTTTCGGTTACTCTTTGTTCTTAAAAAAGTGCACTTTTGAGAATGGTGTTATTACCCTTATAAAAAATATTTCAGGTGAATACTATCCGCAAAAAGAAATACGAGGTCATCAGGCAGGGTATCGTACAACACCAAATACCTACGATGCATGGAGCTACGAACAATATTTCCAATATTATCTCGATATGATGGCATTCGGCTCAAACACCGTTGAGCACAATGGCACAAAGCCAAAAGAGAATTTCAGAAATGCTCTTATGAAATATGATCAGGAAGAATTCTTAATTGAGGCATCAAGGCTTGCAGATATTGTAGATTTAGATGTTTCTCTCTGGCATGCCAATAACGACTATGAAACCGAGGAAGAAGCTCTTGAAATAAGAGAGAATCTCTATTCTAGCATGCCTCGTCTCAACATTGTTTTCCCACCCGGAGGTGACCCGGGTGAGCTTCCTGCAGATGTTTTTGTTGACAGATGCAAGAAGATACAAAAGGTACTTACAAAGCATCATCCATATGCAAAAATGCATCCCTCTGCACAAGCACCGCATTCTATAAGAGATTGGGGAAAGGTTTTCTGCGAAAAACTTAATGAGAAGCCCGAGGAAATTGATGCCGTTATTATGGGGCCGAATCACGCCTTTCCTATCCATGAACTGCGAAAGCGCATACCCGAAAAATATCCTATGCGTTTTTATCCCGATATTACTCATAATGTTCGCTGTGAATATCCTGTCAATTTTCTTGAGGACGATTGGCACTATACTCTTGCCGCCACGCTTTCAAGAGAAAGCGTAAATCCGCGTCCCACAGAATTGCGCACCCTTTACCGTATTTTTGCTCCTTACACTATAGGTAGTGTAAGTTATTCCGAGGGTGTTCATGACGACCTTAACAAGGCTGTTTGGTCTGCTCTTGAATGGGATTGCAATGCAGATTTAAGGGAAGTTGTGCTTGATTATACCCGCTATTTTATGTACGGTGCAGACCACGAAAAAATCACCGATTGCATATTCCTTCTGGAAAAAAACTGGCAAGGCGCACCTGAGGAAAATCCTTGTATAGACATATGCCATAAGATGTTTTGCGAGCTTATAAAGGACTATCCCGCCCTCACCGAAAACTGGCGCTTTCTCCAGCTTTACTTCCGTGCTTGCTGCGACAAACTTGTAAAAATGAGAAGAACTTTCGAACTTAAGCTTTGCAGCGATGCTGTTGAGGAATTGAAAAAGCACAGGTTTTCAAGTGCCGCAGAAATATTAAATACACCCTTTAGCTTCCAATATTCTCTTATAAGAAGTGAAATTGATTCTTTGGCTAAAAAGCTTTTTGAGCTTATCGGCTTACAGTTAGATGTAGAACATTACTGTGCAGATAGCTGGGAACGCGGCGCTACCCTTGAAACCATAGACAACAATGTTACCGACAGAGCATTTTTATTGAAAAAACTTGACTACGCTTTTACACTCAACGAAAGCGAAAGAAATTCTTTTATTGACCGTCTTATTTCTTGCAGAACATGTAATGAGGGTGAAATTTATTACTCTGTTGCACTTCACGGACTTAACACTCTCGGTGTTCGTCAGGAAGGCGAATTCTATATGGATGTTTATGCAGATAAGCCTGTTTCAAAAGAGCTTTCAATGCCCATGTCAATGACAAAGCTTTACGACCATTTCTCCTTTAAGGCAAAGTTTGGTGGCTTCAAAGCCAACACGGATTACGCCTTAAAAATCGCTTACAAAACAGATATCAACACCGAAATAAATGACCATCGTATTATTGCCAACGGAAAAATAATATATGAGGGAGCTCAATTTGGTGGCAGAAAAGACCCTGTTTTCGATAAGGAAATGTTAGTACAAGGCTTTGAAACTGCAGAATATATCTTACCCAAAGATGTATTTATCAACGGTACTTTGGATCTGGAAATAAAAGAAGATATTGACGGGTTTAAGCTGTGCGAGCTTTGGATTAAGCCCTTACCAAAGGCTTAAACTACTATAAAATAACAAATTTGTTACCTTTTTCGACCGTTTTTGCAATGTTTTTGTAATAAAATGTTGCAAATAACGGTCGTTTTATGGTATTATGAAATGTGATATGAGTGAAATTTTGCTCAAAATACCTAACAAGGTTAAGGTGGACGTATGATAAGGATTATTTGTACTAAATGTAAAAACGCTTATCTCCAAAATAAAGATGGCAATCTTGTTTGCCCTTCCTGCGAAGCAACCTTTAAAGAAGAGTTGGAAAATCTCCTTTTAGGCGTTCAATATTATAACGAAGAAAACTACTCCGCTTCTGACGATTGCCTTATGAAATTCATTGTCAAAAACGGTGCAGAGCCTCTTGCGGTTATTTATAAAGCGTTTTGTGACGCAAGAAATTTTGATGAGGATACTGTATCCCTTGAAGATATGTATAAAAAGATTCTTGATGCGTTTATTGATGTTTCCGCAGAAGATTTTCCCAAATTCATTGCTATTGCAAATGACGAGGCAGAAATAATTGAAAAATTGCTTTCTGAAAGCCATGTAAGACTTTTCGCAGAGGCAGATGCAGAAAAAATCAAAAAAGAAGTTGCAAATATTCTTAATATTCAGAACGAGGCAAAAGCATTCAGACAAAAGCTCGTTGAACTTGTTGCAGACTTTAATGAATCCTCTGCCAGAAAAATTTCCGCTAAATTTTCTGACTGCTTTTACGTTGAAAAGGAAATTGCAGAAGAAGTCGGTGATGTGAAATACAAAAAAATCTGTGACAATATCGCTTCACATACCGTATTCACCGGTATACTTACAAATGATATTAAAAATCTTGAAATTTATTATCGTTGTATTGTTATGTTTTTCCAAAAAAGCCATGACAAATACAAATTCCTTCTTGCCCAGGCAGAGAAATTCACTCAACTTGCACAATTACTTGAAGAAGGTCAGTACAACAGTTTAAAAAGTACAGGCGCAATAGCAGATAAATTGAAAACTGTTTCTTATGAATTCCTGCAGGAAAGCTACAAGGAGCATTTCGACGAGCAAATTGATATGCAGAACGAAACGGTTGTTGTTATTGAACCCGAAACCATTGAAGAGCCTGAAGTCGTTGAAGAGCCCGAAGTCATTGAAGAATCTGAAATTGCGGAAGAGCCCGAAGCAGTTGAAGAACCCCAACAATCAGAAGAAAACGATTCAACTGAACAAGCAGAAGTTTCCACAGAATCAGTTATTGAAACAGAAAATCCTGAAGTTGCTGAAGCTGAAGAGAACACAGAAGAAATTTCAGAAGATACTGAAACCGAAGCAACTATTGAAGAAATTCCTGAAGTTATCGATGTTGAGGAAACACAAGAACTTGACGAACATCAAGAAACAGCAGAAGAACCCGTCGAGGAAGCTGCAACTGTTGAAGAAACAACCGAAGAAATAACAGAAGCAGAAAATCCCGAAATTATTGAAATTGAAGAAATCGTTGAAGGAACTTCTGAAAGTGTTCAAATCGAAGAAATGGTCTCAGAACTTCCTGTTGAAAAAGACGATAGTTCCGAAGAAATTATTGTTGAAGAGATTATTCCGGAAGGCGCAGACAAGCAAGAGTCTCGCCGAAAACCACAAAAGAAAAGAAGCCGTAAAGGACTTATCATATTTATCCTTGTAATTGCTCTGTCAGGCATTCTTGCAGGCTTAAAATACGGACCTGAAATTCTCAACAACTATAAATATAATCAAGCCATAGCCTTGGTTGAACAGAAAAATTATTCGGAAGCAATTACTATATTCCGTGATTTAGGCGATTATTCAGATTGCGCGGAAAAACTGAAGGAATGCGAATATAATAATGCTTTAGAATTAGAAAAAGAAGAAAAATTCAACGAAGCGAAGCTTGCTTTTGAAAAACTGGGAGATTATGGTGATTCCAAAACAAGAGCGCAAGCTTGTGCCTACAGCGAAGCAAAATCAGCCCTTGAAAACAATGATTTTGATACGGCTGCTAAGCTTTTTGCAGATTTAGGCGAATATGGTGACAGTAAGAATATGATTAAAGAATGCTCCTACAAAAAAGCTATTTCATTAATGGAAAGCAAAGATTATGAGGCTGCTATAGAAATTCTTACAACCATCAAAAAATACTCTGACTCTAAAGAAAAAATTATAGAAGCTAAGTATATGTACATTACGGATAATTTTGATAAGGAAAACAAAAAGACCGTTAAATATCTTAACGAGCTTACAACTGCAAATTACCGTAACTGTGCCGACTTGAGGAAAGAGCTTTTAGGCTCTTCTGAGGTTATCTCAACAGATATCAAAGCATTTGTAAACTATGGCTATTCCGACCTTGAAACATCCCTTACGCAGCTTGATAATACACGCCCCATATATTTCCATGTGGTTGTAAAGGATAAGGCACTTTATGGTCAGACCTTAACTTTAAAATACACCACAGCATTCGGTTATTCACAACGAGAAAAAGTAACAATTACCGAATCAGACAATGTAGCGGTAATGTCCTACCCCTCAACCCAACACAAAAACTACACAGTAGATTTTGAATTATTGGACGCAAACGGCAAAAAGCTTGCAGGACAAAAAATTTCATTTTAACAGCAAAAAATCGGCAAATCATTCAGATTTGCCGATTTTTTCTTTTAGTCCATCATTCTTGAAGCATCTTCCGACATATCTGTTACCATATCCGATACATCCTCGGAAACATCAGTAACAATGTCACCTAAAACACCGTTGTCGCCTTCTTCGGATTCATCAGTTACGATACCGGGATTCATGGTAGTTGTAACGTTTGATGTGGTTGGCGTTGTGGTTGTTGTATTTTCGTCGTTACCGCCGCAACCGCTGAATACAAATGCCATACATCCGATAAGCACAGCAACCGCAATAACTGTAATGATTTTTTTCATAAATTCACGCCCTTTCCGGAGATAAATCATATTAACCGTAATAACTCCTATATAATTATTCCTCAAAATATTTAGGTTATTCTTATTTAGTAAGAACACCGCCATCGGTATAAAGAAGAATAAGAATATCTTTTTCCTCCCCTGTTACAGGGTCAATATACACAAGAATTTCTTGAGAATCCTCTGATCTGCAATGATATTCATAAACATAATTTTCTGTTTCGTAATCTGTTGGAATAAACGCTTTTCTATAAGATAAAATCTTCAAATCATCTTTAATCAGTTTTCGGGCGGATTTCAACGTATATTTTGCTTTTTGCGGTATTGTTCTGACCTTATGATTCATTATATAACCTGTAGCATCAAAGCCCAGAATTTCCCCAGTGTCAAGGGCTACGCTGACTTTAATAAGATCGGTGTAATAAGTTATTCCGTCCTCATAAAAAGAAAAATTCACCGTGCAAACCCCATCATTTGTGGAATAATAACTTTCCTTAACCTTTGTATAACCCTTTTCTCCTAAAAAAGCTTTGGCTTTTTTTACAGCATCTTTTGCTTCAATTTTGCTTTCTCCTGCATAACGGGATTTGAGCATATAAGAAACTAATCCGCCTTTTTGGGTAACAGACACCGTCGTGTCAGAATTATAAAAGGTGTAGTTGCTTAAATTACTGTCTGTTTTGTTCAAGAAATAAAGATCATTTTTATTAACTCCGAGAAATTTAGCAGCTTTTTCGTGAGCTTTGTCCTGTGTAATCTCTTCAAGATTAGCTACAAGCTCGGATTTTTTTGAATTAATATGATCTGAAAATGGTCCATCGTAAATCAGTGTAGGGTAATCCTCCAAGGCTTGATTTGCATCGTTAAGCTCAGTTGCAAGATAAAGCTTTTCATTCCCCTCACTTTGAAGAGTAGATTTTACTTCTTCAAAATCAAGACCGCCGTTTTCTTCCTCTTCAATAAGGTAATTGATTGTTTTAGAAAGGTTTTCCGAATATTCCTTTAACTTTTTAAGGTTTTCTGTTTCCTCTTTGCTCAGCTTTTCGTTTGAAGAAAGCTTTTTATTTAGCGAAAGAGTGTATTCTCCCACCTGGGACAAAAATTTATATACGCTCGAAACCTCTGTATTTCCATCAGTTATTTCCGAAAGGCTTTCTTTAGCAGAAGAGCTTGAGCGCCAAAGCTTTGAAGCAACATCGGACAGCATTGCAGAGCTTGAGGAATACATACATTTCTGCAAATTTATATCAATATCGTCCATATATGTCCCAAGCTGTGTCAGCGCTCTCTCTCGTGATGCCTGAACATCTCTTTTTATAACCGCCAAATTATACATATTAACTCCGCCCCACACTCCCAAAGCGACCACAATTGCACTAAGAAAACTTACAATTTTCACTAAACTTCGTCTTTTTTTTATCATTATATTACCCCTCTTCGTAGCATCACTTTCATTTTTTGCTAAAGTTAATAAATTATTCAACAATTTTACAATAAAAGTTCACTTAAAAGCATTTACAAAAATGCCTATTATATTGTATAATAAGATGATTATAAAAAAATGGGAAACTATCGAAAGGATGTATCACTTTTGACTGCTTATTTTGACAATAGTGCAACAACAAAGCCCTGCTCTTCGGCAGTAAATGCCGCAAAAAAAGCTATGGAAGACTGTTGGGGCAATCCATCCTCTCTCCATTTTTTAGGACTTAACGCTTCAGACGACTTAAAGAAAGCAAGAAAACAAGTTTCTCGGTTGTTGAGCGTAAATGAAAACACATTCTTTTTCACTTCATCAGGCACAACTGCAAACAATACAGCAATTTTCGGTGTATATGAAAAGCTTAAAAGAGAAGGAAACAGAATAGTTACAACCGCTATTGAACATCCCAGTGTTCTCGAACCCATAAAAAGACTTGAAACAATGGGTTTTGAGGTTATTCGTCTCAATCCTGATAAAAACGGTAAAATAAATGAAGATGAGCTTTTTGAAAAAATAAATTCAAATACAATCCTCGTTTCCTGTATGGCAGTAAATAATGAGGTTGGTTCCGTTCTTCCCGTTAACCGCATTCGTACCGCTGTGAAACGCGCAGGTGCTCCCGCGATTATTCATTCCGACTGTGTTCAGGCTTTTTCCAAAATTTGTGTAACGCCTAAAGCAATTGATGCTGATATAATTACTGTAAGCGGTCATAAAATTCATGCTTTAAAGGGCGTGGGCGGTATTTACATCAAATCAAAAGGCCTGATAAAGCCATATATCCTCGGTGGAGGTCAGGAAGCCGGAATCCATTCCGGGACAGAAGCAACTCCCGCAATTACGTCCTTTGGTGCAGCAGCTGAAGAGGCTATGAATATTACTGCTCATAGCGAATATGTAAAGATGCTTAAAGACCGTTTGGTTTCGGGTATAATTAATATTCCCTGTGTTAAAATCAATTCCCCCGATGATGCAATCCCATATATTTTAAACATATCAATTATGGGGCTTCCCAGCCAACCGATTGTAAACCTAATGAGCGAAAAAGGCATCTGCATTTCCGCAGGCTCTGCATGCAAGATGGGTCACAGAAGTCCTGTGCTTACCGCAATGGGACTTTCTCCGGAAAGAATTGATAGTGCAGTAAGAATAAGTCTTTCACGTTTTAATACGGAGGAAGAGATTGATTATTTAATTAAGGCAATTAAAGAAGCCGCAGAAAAATACGGTAAAAAAAGATAAGGAAAAAATAAATGAAAGAAATCATTCTTATAAAAGACGGCGAGCTTGCTCTTAAAGGACTTAATCGTTCCTCTTTTGAGTCAATGCTTATGAAAAATATCAAACGAAGAATTCATCAATTCGGTTCATTTCAGTTAAAAAATTCTCAATCAACCATTACGGTTACTCCTGTTGACGAAAATGCAGACCTTGATGCTGCCGCAGATGAGATTTCCCGCGTATTCGGTATTTCTGCATACTCCAGAGCAGTGGTTTCAGAAAAAGATATAAATAAAATACTTGAGATTGCTCCTGAGTATCTCAAAGACCAACTCGAAGCAGCAAAAACATTTAAAGTGGAAGCAAAGCGTTCCGACAAAAGTTTCCCTTACAATTCACCAGAAATCTCCGCAATGGTAGGCGGAAAGCTTCTTGAATGCTTCCCTCACCTGAAAGTCGACGTAAAAAATCCTGATATCAGAGTTACGGTTGAAATACGTGACCAAGCCTACATCCGAGGAAATCAACTTAAAGGTGCAGGCGGTATGCCCGTAGGATCATCAGGCAGAGCAATGCTTCTTATTTCCGGTGGTATAGACAGCCCAGTTGCCGCATATATGATGGCCAAACGCGGTCTTGAGCTTGTTGGTATTCATTTTGCATCACCCCCCTATACTTCACCGCGTTCAGAACAAAAGGTCCATGACTTGCTCTCAAAAGTCGCTCGTTACAGCGGAAGAATCTGGTTGCACACAGTTCCGTTTACGGAAATTCAGGAGCTTATTCGTGAAAAATGTCCCGAAGAATATTTCACGATTATTATGCGCCGATTTATGATGAGAATTGCTTGTATGCTTTCAGAAAATACAGATTGCCATGCCCTTATTACCGGTGAAAGCGTTGCTCAGGTTGCAAGTCAGACAACTCTCGCTCTCGGTTGTACCGATGCAGTTGCAACTCAACCCGTCTTCCGTCCTTGCATCGGAATGGACAAAGAGGAAATTATTACAATTTCCCGAAAAATTGAAACCTTTGACATTTCCATTCAACCCTTTGAGGATTGCTGCACTGTATTTACTCCGAAGCATCCTAAAACCCGTCCTCAGCTTAAAGATGTTGAAGAAGCGGAAAAGATTTTAGATATTGAAGGTCTTTGCCAAAGAGCAATTGATGGTATTGTGCGCATAGCAATTACATCAGATGGTGTTGAAAATGACTGAACTTGATTTAATTCCCCTTGCCCAAAGGGCAGTTGAAAACTTAAAAAACAAAAGCCTTACTCTTGCTCTTGCAGAATCCTGCACAGGTGGATGGGTAAGCAAAATCATAACTGATATAAGCGGTGCCTCTGCAGTTTATCAGGGTGGCGTTTGTTCATACTCCAACGAAGTAAAAATGAAAATTTTAGGAGTAAAAGAGGACACTCTCAAATCCTTCGGTGCAGTAAGTCGGCAAGTTGCAGAACAAATGGCAGAAGGTGTGCGGTTGGCACTTAACAGTAACATTGGCATTGGTATAACAGGTATAGCAGGTCCCCTTTCAGATAACACCGAAAAGCCTGTAGGCCTTATCTATGTATGCATTACAGACGGAAACAAAAAAATTTGCAAAGAATTAAAAAATAACTTTACTGATAATGTAAGATTACAAAACAGATTATCCGCCGCAGAAACGGCATTAAATCTTCTTGGTGATATATAATGAAAAAAAGCAAAAATGAAACTGCTTCTTCACCATACCTCTATTTTAACAGAGCCGAAGAAACAGTTTACAGATTAGACGAAACACAAAAACAAGAAATCATTAAAAAATTAAAACGAAAAAAGGCGAAAAAACGTGCTTTAAGCGTTATAAGCTTTATCCTCGCTTTCACTATACTGGTTTCCGGTTCTTACGTGGGTAAAAAAGGTATTGAAAAATTTCTTGTGCTTCGTCAGGAAGAAAAAATTCACAGCGATTCCTTAATACCCGAAAGCGTAAAAAAGGATTTGGAAGGCTTAAGTGAAGAAGAACAATGGGCGTATCTTTACGAAAAATATCCGGAACTTCTGGATGTAAAATTCCCTGCAGGAATTCTTTATGATTACGCTCTTTATTACGCTAAAAACCCGCAGACTATCGGCTACCTGAAAATTGACGGAACAAAAATTGACACGCCTGTTGTTCAGGCAGATAATGACAAGTATTATCTCCGTCACGATTTCAATGGCAAATCAACAAGTTATGGTGCAGTCTTTGCCACCTACAAAGCAGATTTCAAGCCCTTTGACAGAAACATTCTCCTATACGGGCACAACATGTTTGACGGTGAAAGATTTGCAGCATTAGCAAATTATAAAAGCATTGAATATTTCAAAAAACATCCTGTAATTCATTTCGATTCGCTTTTTGAAAAGCACGATTGGAAGGTATATGCAACAATACTTACAAATGGTTCAACTAAAAGTAACAATGGCTATTTCTTCGATTTCACCTTTGACAACTGCTCCGACCTTTGTTTTGAAGAATATATTGAAGAAATAGATAAGCGTAAGCTCTACGAAACAGGTGTTGACATTCTTCCCACCGACAAGCTTATAACTCTCTGCACCTGCACATACGAGTTTGATGATTCAAGGCTCATAATAATTGCGCGAATGGTAAGAGAAGGAGAAAGCTCTGAGGTTGATACAGATCTTGCAGGTTTTAAAAACACTCCTGTTAAATACCCTGAAAGCTATTACGACAATCCTAAAGAAAACCCATATAAAAACGACAAAAAATTCTATTTGTATTAAAATTAAACCCTGTGGTAAGAGGTGTAATATATGAAAATAAAAGCATTTGCTTTTGAACAAAACAGTTTTTCTCTTGCAACCGTAAAGCAAGATGTGGCTTCAAGGCTTAACGAAAGCGGTGTATATTTCGAAAGCTTAAGTGATGTGAATGAGCTTTTCAAGGAAATCTCTGTAGCGTTGGAAAACACTCAGGCAATTTTAATCGGTGTTGAAAAAGATTCATATTTAAAATTCAAGCCTATTCTTATAAAAGCCTTTAATTTCACTCCGGCATACAGTGAAAAAATTGAAACTGCAATCGGCAGTGCAATTGTAGACGAAAAGCTACTGAAAGCCCACACGCTTGTACCAAATGAATGTGTTGAGCTTATTTCTGATGATGGTCTTTTCAGTGCCTTCTATGTAAAATCTGCTGACCAATACATTGTGGTTTTCCCGTTGATTGAGGATGTTTCGGTTAATCTTCTTTTAGATTCAGGCCTTCCTTTCTTCAAAGAACCCGAAAAAAAATTCCGCGTTTACAATGATATCGTAAATGAAGAGAAAGCCTCTGTAAAAGCAGAGAGCATTGTAGCAAAGCTTGTAAAAAATGATATGAAGCTTGCTATCCCTTCTACTCCTGCAGCAAAAACATTAAAGGAAGACATAAAAGCTTGTCCCAATTATGAAAACAATGTATTCTTCACACCTTATGTTAACGATTCAGGCGTAAGCGACCCTAAAGAATACGCAGCACAGCTTGCAAAAGGCTCGCTTGATTTAAGAAATGCAGACTTAGGTGCAACAGTTTCCAATATCTTCCGAGAGAAGAAGGGTGATACTGTTATCAACTATTATTCCTTCATCAGCGTTGCTACATCAGATAAAATTATTGTAAAAAAACTGTTTGCTAATGCAGGAGAAGACGTTGATAATCTGATAATTGAAGCAACAAATGAGCTTTATCTTATGATAGATAAATATGCTGACGAGGTTATTTTTAAGAAAAATGCCTCTGAAGAAGAAAAGGCTAAATATGAACAATCACTCATTGAAGCTGAGTTCCAGGCAGAGCAACGCCCCTCTGCATTCATAGGTAAAAAAGGTACAATAATCGCAATTATTGCGTTGGCGATTGCTGTTGTTGTTTGTATTGTATTCGGGTTAAAATTCGGAGGATATTTTGTAACACCTTCGGATGCTCCCGAAAAGCAATCCGTTCAGGCAGGAAACACCGTGCAAAGCACTATTCCCTCAACCACATTGGGAAGCATTCCCGCTTTGACCGAAAAGGAAACTACCGAAGCAACAACAAATTCGGAAATAACAGAATTTATTTCCGAAGAGGAGAGCTCCACATCCATATTTGATGTGCCCGCAACCTCTCAGTTAGTACCGGTACCCGATACTAACAGACCTGTTATAAACTATACACCTAATCCCAACACAGGTACCGTTACTACCACAAACCCACCAACAACGACAACTACAACGGCACCGGCTACAACAAAACAAGAACCTACAACAAAAAAACCAAAGCCCTCTACAACAAAAGAGGAATCCACAATGGAAATAATTGAATTTTAAAGTTTTTTAAAGCTATTTTTATAATAAGGAGAAACGGAAATGGCAGTACTTGTTACAGGCGGCGCGGGTTATATCGGCTCACATACCGCTATCGAATTGCTCAATGCAGGAAAAGAAATTGTAATTCTCGATAATTTTTATAATAGTTGTCCTAAAGTTCTTGACAGAATCAAAGAGCTTTCAGGAAAGAATTTTGCATTTGAAGAATGTGATATCAGAGATGCTGACGGTTTAAGAAAAGTCTTTGAAAAGCATAGTATTGATTCTGTTATTCATTTTGCCGGTCTTAAAGCTGTTGGCGAATCCTGTGAAAAGCCTTTGCTTTACTATGAAAACAATATTAGTGGCACGGTTACTCTTTGTGAAGTAATGGCAGAATTCGGTTGCAAAAAAATGGTTTTCAGTTCTTCTGCAACTGTTTACGGAGAGCATAATATTTCCCCTCTTAATGAAACAATGAAAACAGGCGGAACAACAAATCCCTACGGAACCACAAAATATTTTATTGAGCAGATTCTTACAGATACAGTTAAATCAGACAGTGACTGGAGCGTTTGCCTTTTAAGATACTTCAACCCCATCGGAGCTCACGAAAGCGGACGTATCGGCGAAAGCCCCAACGGAATCCCCAATAACCTTATGCCCTACATAACCCAGGTTGCAGAGGGAAAACGTGAATTCCTCAATGTTTACGGGGACGACTACGATACAGTAGACGGAACAGGTGTCAGAGATTATATTCACGTTGTAGACCTTGCAAAAGGCCATCTTAAAGCTCTTGAAAAAATCGAAAAAGAAAATGGCACCTTTGTTTTCAACCTTGGTACAGGAACTGGCTACAGTGTTCTTCAGGTTGTTGCAGCTTTTGAAAAAGCATCCGGTGTTAAAGTTCCTTATAAAATAGTTGACCGCCGTCCCGGTGACCTTGCAACCTGCTATTCCGACCCCTCTAAAGCTGAAAAAGAGCTTGGTTGGAAAGCTGAAAAAGGTATTGATGAAATGTGTGCCGATTCTTACAGATGGCAGCATAACAATCCCAACGGCTACGAGGACTGATATTTTTTGCAATTTGTTCCATACAATTCACGTGATATAAGACATAAATCAATTTTTGGTAGCATAGCCTCAAATGAAAATTTGAGGCTTTGTGTTCTTATGCCCCGCTCTTTCTCTTGTCAGAAAGTAACCCTTGTTATACGTAAAGACGGAGAAGACACACAATACCACAATTTATTCTGGTGCGGAATGAACGGGGATAGCGAAGAATGGTGGGATATTAATATTTCTTTTGACACAGGCCTTTATTTTTACCATTTCACCTATGAAACACCTTTCGGAAGAGGTAATATATTTCTTCATTCAGGTGGCTGTGGCGAAATTGCACCTGAAGGTAAAGAATGGCAATTGACAGTATATGACAATGCCTACAACACACCCGATTGGATTAAAGGCGGAATAATGTACCAGATATTTTCTGATCGTTTCTATAAAGGTAAAGGAAATATAAAAAATGTCCCAGATGACAGAATAATCCATGAAAACACAACAGATATTCCCGTTTGGAAACCAAATGAAGAGGGTAAAATTCTTAACAACGATTATTATGGCGGTAACCTTAAAGGAATTGAAGAGAAGCTACCTTACATTGCCTCATTAGGTGTAAATGTAATATATCTCAACCCTATTTTCGAAGCTCATTCAAATCACCGCTACAACACTGCAGATTACAGCAAAATAGACTTCCTTTTAGGTGATGAAAAAGATTTTAAATCTCTATGTAAAAAAGCAAATGGATACGGAATAAAAATCATTCTTGACGGTGTTTTCAGTCACACCGGCTCTGACAGTATTTACTTTAATCGCGAGGGCAGATACAATTCACCCGGAGCATTCAACAGTAACGAAAGCCCATATAAAGATTGGTTTACTTTTGAGGAGAACGGCAAATATAAAAGCTGGTGGGGTATTGATACCCTCCCTGAAACAAATGAAGATAACGAGAGCTTTATAGAATATATCGCAGGCAAAAACGGAATTGCCGAAAAATGGCTTAAATGCGGTGCTTTCGGCTACCGTCTTGATGTAGCTGATGAGTTGCCTGATAAATTTCTTGATGAATTCTGCAGAAGTGTTAAATCCATCAACCAAGATTATGTTGTTATAGGCGAAGTATGGGAAGATGCAACCAATAAAATAAGCCACGGTGGTAGAAGAAAATATCTTTTAGGCGAACAGCTTGATTCTGTTATGAACTACCCCTTTGCAAGTGCAATTCTCACCTTTATGCGCTATGGTGTTGCAGAAAACTTTATGGAGTCTGTTGTAACCATTTGCGAAAATTATCCGAAAACCGCTCTTGACTGCCTTATGAATCATATCGGCACTCACGATACGGCAAGAATTCTCACAAGTCTTATTTATGATTCTATTGAGCATAAGCCCCGACATATTCAGGTAGACTGCAAATTGACTTCAGAAGAATATGAAAAAGCAAAAGCGCTTTTAAAATGTGCAACTGTATTGCAGTACACACTTCCCGGCTTTCCCTCAATCTATTACGGTGATGAAGCAGGGGTTCAGGGCGGTGGCGACCCCTTTAATCGTTCTTTCTTCCCCTGGGGCGCAGAGGACATAGAAATCACAGAATGGTACAGGAAGTTAGGCAAGGTGCGAAACGCTCTCAAATGCCTTAAAAACGGCGTTTTCAAGCCATATTCAGCTATGCTTTCCTGCATTGCTTATACAAGAGAAGCAGAAAATGAAAAAATAATGGTAATTGCTAATCGCAACTACCATGAAATTGATTATTATCTGCCTGATGAATTTAAATACAAAGAAGAATTAATATATGGCACTCAGGTTACGGATTTTGTAAAAATACCTGCTAATAGTGCAGTAATTATAAAAAGCAACTGATTTTTAAGAAAATCAGTTGCTTTTTACGTTTAGAATCTGCCAATCAATAGCCTTTAGTATAAAGCTGTCCCTTTTGTACATCAATACCCTTAATTTCCATAAGCTCGGAAACTGTTACAAGCTGATAGCCGTTTTGAATAAGCCAAGGAACAATTATTTCTGTCGCATCTCCTGTTGAACCGTAAAGGTCATGCATAAGAACAATTGAACCATCTCGGACATTATTTTTTATATAAGATACAACTGAGCTTGAATTTCTGTATTTCCAGTCCAACGTATCCACAGACCAATTAAACATAGGATAGTCAACGTTTGCTTTTACGGTAGAATTCACTGCACCACCGGGGGTACGTACAATTTTGGGAGCTTGTCCCGTAATTTGTTTTACTACCTCATTAGTTCTTGAAATTTCAGATTTTATTGTGGTAGCAGAAACGGAGGTGAGAATTGTGTGGTTGTATGTATGATTTCCGATCTCGCAATCCATTGCTGCCTCTCTTTTTATGCAATCCTTGTAGGTAGCAACACGTGAACCGACAACAAAAAATGTAGCTCTTGAATTATATTTTTCTAACATATCGAGAATCTGATTGGTTACAGGTGTATATGGTCCGTCATCATATGTTAATGCAACAACTTTGCCTTTGGGATTTATTCCGTAAACGTATATATTATCAGAAACCAGATTTTCGCCATTAACAAATATTCTGTAATAATTTTTCTTTCCGAAAACAGGAGCAGAATCCACATATTGACCTACAGACGAGGATTTAATCTGTGCTATTGTTTTCCAACTTTGTTCACCCTCAGCTTTCCGTTGAACAAGATAACCGCTACCTACGTTAACAGTACTCCAGCGCAGAACAACGCCATTGGGAGAAAGCTTTGCAGTAACCTTAGGCGAAACAATATATTTTATAGCGTAGCCATCTTTATTATAGCTTCCGCGCAAATCCCCGTTAACCTGTCTTACTGTATATAAATATGTTTTTCCCGGTTCAACGTTTATATCCTTGTGTGTTGTGTTGTGCTTTCCGTTAAGTATTGCAATCAAGGACCAGTTGCTTTCACCTTTAAGCTTTCTGTATACCCTGTAGCCCGATGCAGAATTCATTTCAGACCAGGAAACAACAACCGAATCACCTCGGCTATACAAGTTAACTTTAGATGGAGCTTTAAGTGCAGTAATTTTCTGATTAGTCAGATATGCACTTTTTTCATTATTTTTCCCTACTGCTCTAATAGCGTAGGTATATTCTCTTCCATTCACAACAGAGGAATCTATATATTGAGTTTTAGCGGTTTCCTTTATTATTTTCCAGTTAGTGTTTTTAGTATCTTTTCTGTAAACTATATATTTTTCAGCAGAAGATACCTTTCCCCACTTAATCCTGATAGTATTGGAAAAATAATTATCCAATGTGATATTTTTGGGGGTGGAAATATATCTTACCTTAATGCCTTCACGATCAATTCCGCTACAATGTGAACCATCTACTGCTCTTACGGTATATTGATATGTAGTTGCATTTTTTACAGTTTTATCTTTATAAGATTCAGAATTTTTCCCTGCAGTACCTAAATACTCCCAATCGGTTTTTGATGTTTTTCTGTAAACTCTGTATTTATCGGCAGTTTTGGTTTTTTCCCAATATACTGTAACATACCCGTTACTTATTTTGGTTTTTTTCAAGGTGGGAGCAGTAATATAAACATCGGAGGTCTTATACACGAAAGAACTCCGGTGAATTCCTTTATGCGCCACTACTGTATATTGATACTTATTGTTATCTTTTATATTCTTGTCCAGAAATGTGCAGGTTTTATTACCCTCTATTTTTGCAATGGCTTTATTTTTGTTTCCGTTTTTTCTATATACCGTGTAACTTTCTGCGCCATTGCTTCTTTCCCAACTGAGCTTTATACCCCCATAATAAGAAATTGCTTTTTTTATAGTAGGTTGTTTAAGATAAACGACCTCACTTTCGCTGCTGAATTCACTTTCGTTATATGCATTATACGCCTTTATTTTATATGTATAAGTTTTTCCGCTTTTAACTGATTCGTCTATAAAAGAAGTTGTTGCATAGCCTCTTACAACACCTATTTCAATATATTGGGTATCTCTGGCGCAACGATATATTTTATAGCCTGCGGTATTGTCCACTTGCTCCCAGGTTATGCTTACACCTGTTGCAGAATTCACTGCTACAACGTTTTCCGGTACGGCAGGAATAACATTTGCTGCATCCCCCGCAACAGACACCGTTGTTGCACAAATAGCAAAAATATTTATTATTGCAAGCAGAATTAACGCTATTGAAAAAGATTTTTTCATACTGATCACCAACAGATTTCTATTTATACTATTATTATAGACTAAAATATTTCAAATCACAACATTATACGACAAAAAAACACAAAATATAATTAGTTACAGAAATGCAAAACAATATTTTTAGCCTAAAACTCTCCTTTCGTTGACAATAAAATCAAAAATCAGTATAATATTTAGTCAGTATTAAAATTACGGATGTGGTATAGTTGTCAGAGCACGTATTCAAAGTATCGTTATCTTTTTTATTTATATTTTCTGCGATTGTTTTAACTGTTGGTATTTTTCTTTCATTTTTTCCGACTCGAAAAACACTAAATGTTGAAAACGATGTTCAGGTAAATACCATCACTCAAAATCCTGAAATTAAATCATCTGTTGTAGACACCTATTCGCCCGAAGGCTTTGATGATATGTTGGGCACTGTTTCACTTCTCAAAAGCAATTATCCTGAGCTTTTAAAAATACATACTGCAGGCTATTCCGAAAGCGGAAGAGAGCTTTTAATGTATACTCTGGGAAATGGTAGTAAAAAAGCGCTAATTATAGGTGCAATTCACGCCCGTGAGCATATAACTACAAAATATCTTCTGAAAGTTACCGAGGATTACTGCAATGCTTATTACAGTGCAACAGGTTACTACGGAAACTATAATATCTATAATCTTTTAAATGAATATACCCTTTATATCATACCCTGCTCAAACCCTGACGGACTTGAAATTATACTTTCAAACGACTACCCCGAAAAAAATGTTCGTGTTTCAAAGCTTTCAGAATACAAAGCAAATAAAAAAGGTGTTGACCTCAATCGTAATTTTCCTATTGCCTGGGATTACATTAACAATGGTGTTACCGCACCTGCAGATTATTATTTCAAAGGGTATGAAAGCGGTAGCGCAAAAGAAACTCAGACACTTATGAATTTATGTCTGGAAAATGAGTTCGCTTTTATGATTTCAGTTCATATTAAAGGTAACTGCATTTTCTGGGGAGATACACACAAAACCGAGAACAATCCAATTTATAAGGCGTTTGCAGAAGATATTTGCAATGCTTCCGGGCTTTCAATGACCGATCCTACAAAAAAAGCCAAGGACTATGGTGGCGGTTTCGAAAACTGGTTCAGACATCAATTCAATCGCCCCGGTGTCTGCATAGAATTAAGCGATGTGGAAAATACTGTTTACCCTTGTGGCAGTGCGAATTATAAAGATTTCAACAGTTTTGTCAATTACGAAAAATCATCAAATGCTATTGCAGCAGCAATGGCTTCAACTAATAAGTAAAGAAGAGATAAAATGAAAACCCAGCAATATTTACAAAGTGAAAAATATTCAAGATTAATTTTTATTGCCTGCTTTGCGGCATATTCTGCATCTTATATAGGCAGAATCAACTTTTCTGCCGCGCTTCCCGCAATTATTGGTGATGGTTTTTTCACAAAAACCGAAGCAGGTATCATAGGCTCTGCATTTTTTGTTGTTTATGGTGCATTTCAGATTATAAACGGCTTTTTAGGTGATAAAATTTCACCTTTTAAAATGATAACTGCAGGTACTTTTCTTTCAGCAGTTGCTAATGTTACAATGACCTTCTGCACCACCAATATCCAGATGGCAATTGTCTGGGGCTTTAACGGCTTTGCTCTTTCTCTTCTCTGGGCATCAATTCTCAAAATTCTTGCCAATATAATCAATGATGGTATGAGATCAAAGGCTTGTCTTAATATTTCCGTAACTCTTCCCATTGGCACAATTTTAGCATATCTTTTTGCCTCTTTTTCCATTAAGTTTTTCAACTGGCACTTTGTTTTCTACATACCCGCAGCAATACTTTTCATTGTTTGCATTTTCTTTACAGTTTCATCAATTATTGTAAAGCCCCATATCACCGAAAGAGAAATTGTTACACAAAACATCCCTCAAAAGAAAAAAGCCAAGGGCGGTCTTTTACCCTTGCTTCTTATGGCAGGTATTTTCATTATTCTCCCTGCCGATGCTATTCACGGAGCAATTAAAGAGGGTATTACAACTTGGGTTCCCACAATGATCACCGAGGTTTATTCAACCGCCCCCTCTTTCTCTGTTTTCCTTTCAATTTTGCTCCCCATATTCAATATTACAGGTGTTTATATAATCACACCTATTTACAACAAGATTTTCAAAAAAGACGAATTAAAAACAGGCGCGGGTATCCTTCTTTTCGCTCTTATTCCTCTTTCGCTTCTTATCTTTATGGAAAAGCTTCCTGTTGTGGCAAGTGTTGCGCTTCTTGCAATAATCACAACCTCTCTTCATTCCTTTAACTATATGATAATTACTCTTGTTCCAATGCATTTCTCCTATTGCGGAAGAACTGCAACCGTTACAGGAATTATGAATGCCACCGCTTATGTTGGTTGCGCCGCCGCTACCTATGGCTTCGGTGTAATCTCCGATAAAATCGGTTGGAACGGTTCGATTTTCGTTTGGTTTGGTCTTGCCATAACTGCATTACTCGTTACTCTTTCCGCCTCAGGGAAATGGAAAAGATTCAAAGCAACTACAATTGTTAAGGAACAATAATTATGAATGTTTACGATTTTGACAATACCATATATGACGGAGAAAGCGTTGTTGATTTTTTCCTCTATTATTGCAAAAAAGATAAATCACTTTTAAGATATCTTCCCTCTGTTTTCACTGCTCTTTTCAAATACAAAAGAGGTCAGGTCACCATTGAACAGGCGCTTTCAAAATATGGCGAAGCTGTTGCAGATTATTACAGAAAGCACCCTGATATCCCTGAAGATATGAAACATTTCTGGGATCGCCATATGAATAAAATCAAGCCTTTTTACAAGGATATCCAAAGCGATGATGACCTGATTATTTCAGGCTCACCCGAATTTTCCCTTGATATAATCTGCAGAAGGCTTGGCATAAAGCGCTACATTGGTTCTCTTATTGACACCGAAACAGGCGAGGTTAAAAGACTTTGCATAAGAGAAAACAAGGTTAAAGCTTTCTTTGAAGAATACCCCGATACTAAAATTGAGAATTTCTATACTGACTCCGTAAATGATTTGCCTTTAATCGAAATAAGTGAGAACGCGTATCTTGTTAAAGGACACAAAATAACAAAAATAAAATAAGAAATGCGGTGAACAAATTGACAGAAGATGTAAATAAAATCAAAAAACGATTCAATGAGCTGTCAATGCGTTCAGAAAACCGGGGTATATATTTTTACAGCGAATTTTTAAATTTATACGAGCAAACTATTCTTTATGACGAAATAAAAAGAAATGTTTCTCTTTATGGCGGATTTTCAGAAGCAGAAAGAAAAGTTGCTTGCTTCGGTAACGAAAATGAGTTCGGCTACCCTGCCAACCCACCCATAAGCATTATTTGTATTAAACCACTTTCAAAAAAATTCTCTGATGACCTGACCCATAGAGATTTTTTAGGCTCTTTAATCGGTCTTGGTATTAAAAGAGAAACTCTCGGCGATATTATAATTACTGAAAACGTAGGTTATGTTTTCTGCCTTGAAAGCATTGCACAATTCATAATTGATAATCTTTTCAAGGTTAAGCATACAAGTGTAAGCTGTGAAAATTGTAATAGCATACCCGAAAATGCTCTTCCGAAACCTAAGGAAGAGGTTACTATTGTTTCTTCAATGCGACTTGATGTTGGCATAAGTGCAATTTATAACATTTCAAGAAGCAAAAGCTCCGCCCTTGTAGACGGAGAAAAAGTCTTTATAAACGGAAGACTCATAAACAGTTCTTCAAAAAATATCGAATTAGGCGATACCATTTCAGTTCGTGGCTACGGCAGATTCAGATATGTTGAGGTTTTAGGTGATACGAGAAAAGGCAGGATGAGGGTGTTGTGTGAGATATATTAACTACAAGTCACCAGTCGCCAGCCACCAGTTATTAGAAAAAATCTTTATTATAACAAAACAAAGGAGAATACTTATGAGTAATTATAAAGAGTTGGTTGTGTGGCAAAAATCGATACAGCTTGTTACTGATATTTATAAACTTACTAAAATATTTCCTAAAGAAGAAGCTTATGGTCTGGTTTCGCAAATGCACAGGGCAGCAATATCTATACCGAGTAATATTGCAGAAGGACACGACAGAAACTCGGATAAAGAATTTAGTCAGTTTTTGTGCATTTCAAGGGGATCTTTAGCCGAATTAGAAACCTAAATTATAATCGCAGAAAAATTAGAATATATAAAACAAGAACAAAAAATAAACATTTTAAATGAATGTTATGAAATTGGCAGAATGATAAATGGACTTTTAAAAAAACTTGGTTAGTTGTTCATCCTTTGTCACCATCACACCCACGCTTTGCAATGCCGGCGGCTGGCGACTGGTGACTGGCAGCTATCCAGAAAGGTTGATATTATGAGAACAATGAAACTCGGCAAAAGCGGTGTAGATGTACCCGTAATTGCAGTTGGCTGTATGAGAATGGCTGACAAAACAGTTGACGAAGCAAAAGCACTTATTGATACTGCAATGAGTGCAGGTCTTAATTTCTTTGATCATGCAGATTTATATGGCGGCGGAAAAAGTGAAGAAGTTTTCTCAAAAGCAATCGGTATGAATGACGATGTGAGAGAAAAGATTTTCTTGCAGTCAAAATGCGGTATCTGCCCCGGTAAGGTTATGTTCGATTTTTCAAAAGAACATATCATTGAATCCACCGAGGGTTGTCTTAAAAGGCTTAACACTGATTACCTTGACTTTCTTCTTTTGCACCGTCCTGACACTCTTTATGAGCCTGAAGAGGTTGCAGAAGCATTTGCCCTTCTCAAAGATAGCGGAAAAGTTAAGCATTTCGGTGTTTCAAACCAGAATCCTATGCAGATGCGCCTTTTACAGAAATATTTAGGTGATGAGCCTATCTGCGCTAATCAGCTTCAGTTCAGTATTACAGACTGCCACATTGTAAAGCAAGGTCTTTATGTTAATATGAGAGAAGATAATGCTATTGACCGCGATGGTGGTGTACTTGAATATTGCCGTTATGAAGATATAACAATTCAGGCTTGGTCACCTTTCCAATACGGCTTCTTTGAAGGCGTTTATGTTGATAACCCCGATTTCCCTGAAATCAATGCTAAATTACAGGAATTAGCAGATAAATACGGCGTTACAAAATCAACAATTGTTATGGCGTGGATTCTTCGCCACCCTGCAAAAATGCAGCCATTAACAGGTACAATGAATCCCCAAAGACTTCTTGAATGTGCCGCTGCAGCAGATATCACCATTACAAAACAAGAATGGTATGAAATCTTTTCAAGTGCAGGAAATGTTATTCCGTAAAATACGGAATTAGCTGCCAGTCACCAGCAAACAGCAAATAGCAATTAGCGGTTAACGATTAGTAAAAGTTTCTCAATCAAATATAATTCAGTTTTTCAACTAAGTAAAATCAGAACAAAAATTGATGGTGGTCCTGCCTCTCTTCGAAGAGAGGGGGCCACCTTTTGATTTGTTACTTAATAAATAATATTCCAAGCGAACCACTTTATGAAGTTTTTATATAAAGCCGGTCGGGGGGTGGAGAGTTCTTGACGCGAACCCGTGAGCGTCATTTCACCGCAAGGTGAAACCATAAAAAACTTACTTTATTCTATAGCGCAACCAAATTTACTTTACTATTAGCTGGCGACTGGCATCTGGTAGCTGGCAACTAAAAAATGCAGTCCTTGCGGACTGCATTTTTTCTTTTATATTTTTCTTACCTTAATGACATCTTCATTAGCTTCAAGGGCTTTAACAACTGCATCGGGGATTTTGTCTGCAACAACAAGTGTGTAAGCGAAATCGCCTTTTGCTTTGGAACCGAATTCCTTTGTTTCAACGCCATTGCTCATAAATGCACCGAGAACATCGTTCATAACATTGAGGGCATTGTGGTGAATAACACCAACTCTTTCACCCTCTGCTGAAAGTTCAACATTGGGGAAGTTAACAGAGTTTTTGATATTACCTTTTTCAAGGTATTCTCTGATTTCAACCGCTGCCATATATGCGCAGTTTTCTTCACTTTCGGGAGTTGAAGCACCCAAGTGAGGAAGAGCAGTAACATTTTCAACACCGATAACCTCATCGGATGGGAAATCTGTTACATAAGCCGCAACCTTACCTGCTTTAACTGCCTCTGCCATATCAGCACCAACAACGAGCTCACCACGAGCAAAGTTGAGAATTCTTACTGCATCCTTCATTTTTGCAATTGTTTCAGCATTAATCATACCCTTTGTATCCTTTGTGCAAGGAAGATGAAGAGTTATGTAATCTGCCTTTTCGTAAATTGCATCAAGAGAATCAACATATTCTGTATCTGCAGGAAGCTCACCTTTAAGTGCTTCGTTGAAATAGGGATCATAGCCCACAATTTTCATACCGAGGTTATTTGCTGCAACTGCAACAAGCCTGCCGATAGCACCAAGGCCAACAACACCAAGAGTTTTACCGAGGATTTCAGGACCTGCAAACTGAGATTTACCTTTCTCAACAAGCTTACCTACGTTTTCACCCTCGCCCTTAAGAGTTTTGCACCAGTCATAAGCCGCTGCAACTCTACGGGATGTGAGCATAAGACCTGCAACAACAAGCTCTTTAACTGCATTAGCATTAGCACCGGGAGTACTAAAAACAACAATACCTTTCTTTGTGCAATCCTCAACGGGAATGTTGTTTACACCTGCACCTGCACGAGCAACTGCAACAGTTTTATCGCTGAAAGCGAAATCGTGCATAGCAGCAGAACGAACAATAATACCATCGGGATTTTCGCAACAATCGGAAATTGCATATTTGCTGTCAAGCTCTTTAAGACCGATCTGAGAAATTTTATTTAATGTAAGAATATCGTACATTTTCAATCAACCTTTCAGGAGTTTTCTTTTTCGAATTTTGCCATAAATTCAACAAGCTTTTCAACGCCTTCAATGGGCATAGCGTTGTAGATAGAAGCTCTCATACCGCCAACAGTTCTGTGGCCTTTAAGGTTAACAAAACCTGCTTCTTTTGCTTCCTTGATGAATTTTGCATTAAGCTCTTCGCTGTCTGTAACAAAAGGAACGTTCATAAGAGAACGGTCTTCTGCTACAACTGTACCCTTGAACATTTTGCTGTTATCAAGGAAATTATAAAGAATTTCTGCTTTCTTGCGGTTTCTTTCTGCCATTGCTTCAAGACCACCGAGAGATTTAATCCATTCAAGAACAAGCTTGCAGATATAAATTGTGTAGCAAGGTGGTGTGTTGTAAAGAGAACCATTGTCTGCGTGAACTTTATAGTCAAGCATTGTGGGGCAGTAATCACGAGCGTTACCAAGCAAATCTTCACGGATAATTGCAATTGTAAGACCTGAGGGAGCAACGTTCTTCTGTGCGCCACCGTAAACCATACCGAATTTTGTAACATCAAGAGGCTCTGAAAGGAAGCAGCTTGAAATATCTGCAATAAGAGTTACATCACCTGTATCGGGAATTTCTTTGAAAATTGTTCCGTAAATTGTGTTGTTAAGGCAAACGTAAGCATAGTCTGCATCCTGACGGAAATCTTCTTTAGTTGTTTTGGGAATGTAAGAGAAGGTTTTATCTGCAGAAGATGCAACAACTTTACAGTCACCGTATTTCTGTGCTTCGGAATATGCTTTCTTAGCCCACTGACCCGTAATAATGAAATCTGCCTTTCCGGAACCGTTCATAAAGTTCATGGGAATTGCGGCAAACTGTGTTGAAGCACCGCCCTGAAGGAAAAGAACCTTGTAATTATCAGGGATGTTCATAAGCTCGCGAAGAAGTGCTTCTGCATCTTTGATAATTGTTTCAAATTCTTTTGAACGGTGAGACATTTCTGCAACTGACTGACCGCTACCTTCATAATCAAGCATTTCAGCCGCTGCTTTTTTTAATACTTCCTCAGGAAGCATGGAGGG
>JAZUOL010000108.1:0-2487 GCA_045604605.1 Acutalibacteraceae bacterium
TCGTTACTCCTAAAGATACTTTTTCAAATCGTCCAAACTGTTAATAACTCTGTATTTTTTACCTATGCTTTTTATTTTGTTCAATATATATTGTTTTTTATCACGGCACAACCAGTAACTTTGTATTCCAACTGCTTCTGCACCCAAACAGTTTTTAAAACTATCATCGATAAAAACCGCTTCATCAGGGCTTACATCTAATTCTTTTAGCGCTGTTACATACATTTTACTGTCTGGTTTTGATGTGCCTATAATTGATGAAATTATTATTGAATCAAAGTATTGTGTGAAATTATTTTTATCATAAACATCTAACAATGATGGCCAAGCATCAGAAACAATACCTAATTTATATCTTTTAGACAACTCGGGTATCACTTTCAAAGCATCATCATAGAAAACATACTTATCGGAATTATAAACCAAATCATTTGCAATAAGTTTGATTTTATCTTTTGTTAAGTTCAATTCAGGCAGATGGTTTGAAAAAATCTCATAAAACTTAATAAAACATTCGAATTCAAATTCTTTAGTGGTAATGAGTTTTTGAGTATTTATGTATTTATCTGCTTCACGAAAAGCAACTTGAATTTTGCTTGATTCTATACTTTCAAACACAGCTTTATCTACATAATCCCAAAAGTTGGGTGTTATAAACCAATGACCTGTAACAGGACCATTTAAAACTCTGCCTGAATCAAACAAAACAGCTTTTATCTTACTCAAAAAATCACCTCATTTTCTTCAAAGTTACTCAACCTGAATGTCGTTAAAAAGAATTTTTTCAATAGTAATGCGAGGACGCCACCAAGCTCTTGCTTGTTCATATTCATCAGGATATGGAGTGTACCATTTCCAAGTAATATCAAAACCACCATCGTCCATTTGCAACTTACCTAAAATATCTTTTTCTGCAATAATTAACGATTTGATTTCTGGAGTGAGAAGTTCTAGATATATGCCTGCAAATATACTGGAAGGCATTGGCACATATTCAACACCATATTTTTCAATATCTTTACAAATGGTGTTATTAACGGCAGTACATAATAAGTCCTTGAATAAATCCAAATCTACTATATCGTTGATACTGTTTATCTTTAAAAGTTCGTATGCCAACAGAAAACAATTCAAATCATCTCCGCTGACTTTTTCGGTGTTTCCAAGATACTCAAATCCATCTTTTACAATACCTTCATAAAGAGGTGTGCGATTACCGTAGCAAACCATAAATGCAGCTAAAGAGATTGACGGATTAAAACTGCTGATTCCATCATCTTTTTTCTCCCACCAAATTGCGTGAGGATAATCCTTGTTACTATCTATCGCAAACAACCAACGTTTTTTCTCTTCATCAAAAGAATTGTGAGATTCCAAATATCTGATAATTCCTTTTACAATATCATAATCCCTGTTAAGTGCATTTACACGATAAAGTGTAATTAAAGCATCGTTTGTTGCAATAGGACTTGAGTTGGGATTGAAAAAATCGGGTTCAAGAGCATTGCCGAAGCCACCGTCAACGTTTTGGAATTTTGAAAGTTCATCAATAACAACTTGATTGGATTCGTTTTCAAAGAAATATTTATAAATAGCCAATTCCAGAGGTCTTGCATTTTGCAAAACATATTTTATTGCTTTGTTTTTATCCATAGTAATTCTCCTGATAGTATTTACAAAAGCTTTTCCAATTCTGTTAGCAGTTTTGTTTTCATTTCTTCCAACTCACCGAAAGATAGCTTATTGTCTTCAGCCCACATTATTTCCTTGGGCAACCACCAAACAGGACCTTTACCATTGTTGCCATATTCCAACAAATCTCCGATTTTTCTCGGAAAGATATGCCAGTGCAAATGAATATCACCATTGCCGAGACATTCGTAGTTTATCTTTTCGGCACCAAAAGCATTTTTAACAGCTTCAGCAACAATAGTCATTTCAAGTAAATATTTAGTTCTGAAATCAATATCCAAATCGAACAGCTCAACAACATGCTGTTTGCAGATGAATAATGAATAGCCATAAAAATGCTGATTCCAACCTAATATAACATAGCCTGTTTCAAGCTCTTTCACAAACCAAGGATTTTCACCATTTTTGATTTGTTCAATAACCTTGCACATATCACAGTTCATTTTTGTTCACCTTTATATCTCTCAAAAGCTCTTCGTGTTGCTTACAAAACAGTTCGGGCATATCGTCTAATGGGAAGTATTTGAGTTCCAACGTTTCATCCTTGTCGCAAACTAACTCTCCACCAACAACAGTCATTTCATAACCGATACAAAGACTTTGAACTTCGTCACCGTTAGCACAAACAACATCACAGTCGGTATAAACACCAATGAGATTGCCGACTTCAACATCTAAGCCTGTTTCTTCTTTAACCTCACGTTTGGCTGCCATTTGAGGCGTTTCACCAAGCTCAAGAGCACCACCGGGAAATCCCCATTTATTGCAGTCGGCTCGTTTTTGAAGAAGCACTTC
>JAZUOL010000109.1:0-5189 GCA_045604605.1 Acutalibacteraceae bacterium
TGCTAATTTTTCTTCTTTACTATGGTGTGTATTTGTTCCACCTTTTGGTCTTCCCATAAATCTCAACCCCTTTTCTTTAGTATAGCATAAAAAATGATGGTAGACACTTTTTTTGTGTCTACCATCATTATATCACTTCACCTTTGGGTACACCTTTTGTTCTTATGTGTTTTCGGGATTTCCGAACGTGTCGGATATAAAGAATATATTTTTTCGTTAATACTAAAGACATAATTATCATTTATAATAGGTACATACTACAGTGAAAATCCGCAAAGGAGCGATCATATGAATTACGCTGAGCTGAAAAAGAACGATATAGCCAACGGTCCGGGTATCAGGGTATCTCTTTTTGTATCCGGGTGTCTTCACCACTGTGAGGACTGCTTCAATGAGATTGCATGGGATTTTACCTTCGGCAAGGAGTTCACGGAAGAGGTCTGGGAGACGATTTTCTCCGCTGTTGACTATCCGAGGATAAGAGGCTTGTCACTTCTCGGCGGTGAGCCTTTTGAGGTTAAGAACCAGAGAGGACTTCTGCCCTTTATGCGTAAGTTTAAAGAGAGGTTCCCGAATAAGGATGTTTGGTGCTACTCCGGTTTTACCTATGAGGAGCTTACAGGAAAAATTGAGAGCAGGGCTTTTTGTGATGTAACGCAAGAACTTTTGTCTTATATTGATATTCTCGTGGACGGGAAGTTTGAGAAGGACAAGAAGAATATTATGCTGAGATTCAGAGGTAGTGAGAACCAGAGGCTGATTGACTTGAGGAAGACGAGAGAGTGCGGAAAGATTGTGCTTTGGGATGAAGAAGGATATTGAGAGAAGAAATAGCAAATTTACATTTCATTACAAATTGATGACCGTGACATTATGTGAATGGTTGGATTTATATAAAATATTTTATTAAGGATGGTAACTAAAAATGAAGATACGTATTACGAAATTGCGTGAAAATGCCAAGATTCCCACACGGGGCTCCGCTATGGCAGCAGGGTATGATCTTTATGCTTGTCTTGAATGTGATAAGGTCGAGATTTTGCCCCATGAGACAGTGAAGATTGGTACGGGACTTGCGGTTGCTGTACCGGAGGGGTATTTCGGGGCAGTGTTTGCGAGAAGCGGACTTGCGGCAAAGGAGGGGCTTAGACCTGCCAACTGTGTTGGTGTTTGCGACAGTGATTACAGAGGTGAGTATATTGTTGCGCTTCACAATGACGGCGAATCCGTGAGAGTAGTGTCAAATGGAGACAGAATTGCTCAGCTTGTTGTTATGCCCTTTTTGTCGGTTGAATTTGATGAGGTTGATTCGCTGGATGAGACCGATAGAGGTACGGGCGGTTTCGGAAGTACGGGGAAAAATTAATTTTCCGATGTGAGTTTACATAAAGATTGCCTTGGCTGTCATTTTGATGTGCCAAGGTTTCTTGTTTCGTTTTTGCTCTGCGGATTGGAAGTTTATGTGTTTTTAATATTTTTTATGTTTGTTTGAGGTTAAACTATTTAATTTACAGGCATTACGCACTCCAGAAGTATCCCGATATGAGGGACATAAAAACTTCCGCCGTTTTCTCCTGCAAACTCCTTTTATATGACTCCATGGGGTAATTTATGCCGAGCTTGTCAACGATATATTCGCCGTTTTCCAAACAGAACTTAAGGAAGATCATCATTCCCAAAAGTATTACCGACTACTGTTTAAAAAACATTATAATCGTACGGTATCGCAGATTTTCGTCTCAGATCTGAAAACCGATATACCCTCGTTTTTGAGAGTATATCGGTAAGGTTTAAAGAATAATACAAATAAGACCGTTGCTTCCGTCGTTGATAATTCTTCTCAGAGTATCCGCAATTTTGATTCTGGAATCATAGGGCATATGAGCGAGCTTTGCATTTATTCCCTCGTTCATGAGCTCATAAAGGGATTTGCCGAACATATTGGAGTCCCATATTTTTGCAGGGTCCTCTTCGAATTCGCGAAGAAGGTATTTTACAACGTCCTCGGACTGCCTTTCGCTTCCGACAATAGGGCTTACTTCGGTTTTTATGTCGGCTCGAATCATATGTATGATAGGTAGCAAACCCAAGTCTTTAATTTATTTCAACTTTTTCTTTATTTTATCGCGCACTTTGTAGGTTGTCAACACCTTCTTATTCAAGAATGTATTTTCTCCATATATTGCTCCTCCTATAATCAGAATCGCTCCGATAATCTGTATAGATAGCATTATTTCTTTTAAGAATATAACAGAAAATACAACTGCTGATAATGGCTCTATATATCCGCAAATTGCAACCGTTTGAACAGGTAATCTGCCGATAGATGAAAAATAAAAATAGCAGCCTATGCCTGTATTTATGAAACCTAAAATAAATATTGGAATTATACTTGGTTGAGGTATTTGAATTCTATATCCTTGCTTAATGAAAACAAAAATTGCAACGGTAATAAAGCTTATGAAAAGCTGCAACATAGAATTTTCAAGTCCTGTTATATTTTTTGCTTTTTTATTGAATATAACCATAAATGAATAGCAGAGTGCAGACATCAATCCGCAGAAAATGCCCCATATATTTTTATCATTATTGAAAACATTATCATTTACAAGAAATATGCCTATAAGCACTGCAATAAAGCTGATTATTTTAGTTTTAGTCAACTTCTCTTTGAACAATATCGGGGACAGCATCATTACAATAACCGGACCGCAATAATATGTGATCGAAGCAAGGCTAACACCGATTTGACTATATGCTTCATACAAAAACACCCAGCTTGCACCCATAGCAACACCCGATAAAGCTAAACAGGCAAATTGTTTTTTGTGCCTGTAAAATGTCAGTTTTTCTCTCGTAAAAAAGAAAATGACTATGAGTAATAAGCTACCTAAAAATGTTCGGAGCAGTACGATTTCATAACTGCTTAAATCAATGAAATTTGCTACAATTCCGTTAGAACCGAAGAGCAAGAGCGAAAATATGTACTTAAAATATGCTGTTTTCATTTTGTAATCCACCTGTTATTGACTTTTTTCTGATAATAGTATATCATATATTTATACATTACACAAACGAATATAATTCATAGTTATTATGAGAAAAACAGATATAAGGTGAATGAAATGGATATGAACATTCAAAAATATTTAGCATTTATTAAAACTGTTGAATACGGAAGTTTTACAAAGGCGGCAGAAATATTAAATTATTCTCAATCAGGTATAAGTCGTATGATAAATGACTTAGAAAAAGAATGGAATGTGTCGTTATTGGAAAGAAACCGAACCGGTGTAAAGCTGACATCTGATGGAATGAAAATACTCCCTATTGCACAAAGTGTATGCAATGAATACAACCGTTTGCAAGAACAGATTGATGCAATAAACGGACTTGAATCAGGGCTTATACGCATAGGTACATTTTCAAGTGTTGCAACACACTGGCTGCCGAAAATTATCAAGGAATTTCAAAAAGACTATCCAAATATAGATTATGAGCTTTTGCTCGGAGATTATACAGAAATAGAGGAATGGATAAAGACAGGCAGAGTAGATATAGGCTTTTTAAGATTACCGACAACAGATGAATTTGAAACTGAATTTTTAGAAGATGATAAATTGCTGGTTGTTATGCCGGAAAGCCATCCTCTTGCAGAATGTAATAAATTCCCTGTAAAAGCATTATGTGATTATCCTTTTATGCTTTTGGAAAAGGGTGCAAAAGCAGAAATTTCGGAAATATTTGAAAAAAATAACATAACCCCCAATGTGCATTTTACCACATGGGATGATTATGCTGTTATGTCTATGGTTGAAGGCGGTCTTGGTATTGCAATTTTGCCCGAACTTATACTTCGCCGTATTCCATATAAAATTGTAGCAAAGGAACTTGATGTCCCTGCATATCGTAAAATAGGTATTGCATACAAGGATAAAGAAAGACTTTCAATTGCTGTAAAAAAATTTGTTGATTATTTAGAGTACAGAAATTAACAAAGTAAAAGGAATGAGAAAATAATCATTCCCTTTACCGTTTTTTTATTTGGATTTATCCAAACAATATTTTGGCAGCTTGTTCTAATTCACATCTCTCTTGGGTATCATCGTAGGAGCATTCTTTATCATCAATGCCTTTTATGGGGTTTATAAAAAACAGTCCGTCTCTATTACAATAAAACAAAATCTTTTTCACACCGCGGATAGGAAATCTTGCTTCTGCATTTCCTTCGGGATAAAGCTTGATTATTTGAATTCTATCTGATGACAACGCTGCAATAAAAGAAATGTAATGCTGTTTTGTCATATCGTGCTCAATGCGTACATAATAATCATCTTCTACTTTTTCAATAAAGATTTTGTGATACTCATCACTTTCTTCCGGTTGACACGGTGTAAGTGATACACCATGACAATGAATTACAGCTTCGCCCATTGAGTGAATGATGTTGCCGCAAACTGGGCAAACATAAACCACAGAACGCTGCATATTAGCTGATACATTGACATTATTGATTGCATTTCCTGAAATGAGTTCTGCTATTGATATTTCAAAAACATTTGCAATTGGTTCTAATAGTGAAATGTCAGGATATCCTCGACCTGTTTCCCATTTTGAAACTGTTTTATCTGAAACATTTAATTTTTCCGCAAGTTCAGCTTGTGTCAAATGATGTTTTTCCCGCAGTTCTTTTATAACTGCTCCGGTAATATATTGATTCATTCTTTCGTACCCCCTGTAAATATTATATATTCAGTAGGACGATTTTTCAACCTACTTAAAGTATACTTGCAAATTAGTGCCATAAAAAAGGAATAGCAGGGACTGCATATAACAGCCCCTGCCGGATTCGTTTTTAGAAAAGTTGTCCAGGTAGTTTTAGTTTTTCCTTGTATGGAAAATTCTTGTCAAACTCATCTGCTTCTGTTTCATCAACAAAATAACCTTGTGGCGGAGCGTATTCTCCTGTTATGTTATTCAAATAACCTGATATTAGCTCCTTACAAAGAAAGAATGAAGCATCTGCATCTTCGGGAAGTCCGTGATATCGGATACCGAATTCACTTGCATATGAAAAACCGCTTTTGCCATAAAAGTTGATGTTCCCTTCAAAACATAACGCACCAAAGCCGAGTTCGGTTGCCTTTTTCAGTGAATAGTCAAGAAGAATTTTACCATAACCTTTCCTT
>JAZUOL010000110.1:0-8691 GCA_045604605.1 Acutalibacteraceae bacterium
CCCTACGAGCATTGTTTTTGTGCTGCCAAGCTGTTTGCAAAGGTCGAAGAAACCGTTGTTAACAGGAGAAGGTCCGCCATATTCAAATCTTCTGCCTGCTGCAATATCAGAGTGCTGAGGGTCAATTATACCGAATTCATAGCCTTCAGCATCAATACAAACGCTTTCCCAAGCATCAATGTATTCACGAACAGGAATATGCATAATAGCTGTGCTTTCAACAGTTCTGCCTGCTTTTTCAGCAATACCCTCAACTGCCCATTTATACCATTTCTGCTGGTTGCTCCAGAGGTGGTCATAACCTTCAACAACTGTACCATCTTCAAGAACAAATTCATCACTGTCATGAGTATCCATCATAAATAATGTATGAACGAATTCACCATTTTCTGTGATGTTAATAATGTAGTTACCATAACCCATATCTTTAGGTCCGAATTGGAAAAGACAGTTTTCTGCCTGAATGAGATTATATGCAACCCAGAATTCGCTGATACAACCTTCACCATCATGGTTACCCATAACAGGTGCCCACGGAATACCAAAGCCATCAAGGAATTCAATAAGTTTCATATATGCAGCTGTGTCCCAGGCATTGTCTCCGGAAAGGGTGATAAGGTCGGGCTGATTATCTTCAATAAGCTTTGTGATAAGGTCTTCTGAGCATTCACCTAATTCACCATAAGCCTTTGTATCAGAAAGCTGAACGTCTGCAAGGTTAAGAATAACAAAATCTTTGCCTTCCTGCTTTTCAAGTTCAATGTAATCCTCAGCATCAAATGTATCATTTACAGACCAGTCTGTGAAATATGATGCTTCCCCGCCGGGAGTAAGCATAATTTCAACAGGAGCAAGAATCTGAGAAAGACACATAATGTAAGTAAGAATAAGTTTAATAATTCCCATAATTTACCTCCAAAAAGTTTTTTACTATTGTACTCCTATTATTTTAATTTTTCAATTAGTACAAAATTTATGTTATTTTCTTTCTTTAATAACCTTTGCAGGTGTACCTACTGCAACTGAATAGGGCGGAATGGGTTTAACTACTGTTGAACCGCAACCGATAACAGAGCCTTCTCCGATATTACCTGAATACATAACCTTACAGCCCATACCGATATAAACATCTCTGCCGATTGTAACCTTTTCGCAATGACCACCCTGATGATAAATAATATCATTGGGGTCATCAAAAATATGTGAATAAGGAGTAAGATTTATTCCTTGTGCAAGAAGGCAGTCTTCACCGATTTCAAGACCTTTGTGACCGAAAAGTGTTGTACCGGTACCGATATATGTACCTCTGCCAACATTAATATAGCCATCTTCAGTTCTTTCTGTATCAAGATAAACTCTGTGCTGAAGTCTTACGTTATCACCAAGAGTTATACCCTTTTCTCCACGTGCAATAAGAGTGCATCCGTCACAAATCTGAACGTCGTTACCTACTGAAATATATTCGGGATTAATGATATTAACACCTTTACCGATTGTAACATTTTCGCCCATTGATCTGAATTTTTTTCTGTAATATTCAACACGAAGCTTTGCAGCATATTCGGAATCATCATTCATAAAAACAGTTTTATAAAAGCTTTCCTTCGCTTCATTGTCCATGTTGTTGAATGCGTTTGTAAAAAAGTTTTCCATTTTGTATCTCCTCAGGTTAAATCAGTTATTTCTCAAAATATATTGCACCGCTCTGAGCAAAAATCAAGGGTGGCAATTTCATGCCCTTTTGCTCGGGAATTCTTGAAGCAATTGCAATATCGTGAATTTTGCTATATAAGAAGCCGGGTTCAAAAACCACATGAGCACACAAAAATCCGTCTTTTTCAACAGGAAGAGTTACAGAATAATCTCCTGTTTTCTTCGCGGTATGTGTGAAGCATTCGCCGTCTTTATTGAAAACAATCAATTTATGATTTTTTCTCAGTCTTTTAACATTTATTGTAACTTCAGTATTTTCTTCAAGCTTTACTGTATCGCCTAAAACATAATCTCCGCAAGTTATGTCAACAAATGTTGTTCCAACATCAAAACAAATTGTTGTGTGACCTTTAACAATAGCATCTAAAATATCTTCGGGGGAATTGGATTTTGCATAAACATATGTAACGGGCCAGGTCAAAAGATTTGTTACAACATAGTCTTTATGATAATCACTTCCGCCTACAACGGGTAATTTATGGCCGTTGCGCATTTGTTCGTGCCACCATTCAGTGCATTCAAGATTATCAAAATGGGTCGGAGCATTCCATACCTCAAGAACATCCACATCCGCCGCATTCTTTTCCCATCTCCAAGGACATTGTTTGCAATGGGGATGGTTCATACAAATAACTGCACCTCGCTCTTCAGCCTTAGTTTTTACTCTTAAAAAGTCCTCGTAGGTTTCGCAGGTGTCATAATCCTCCTGATCAATAACATCCTTAACGCCCCACATATTGCAGTGCCCGCCATGCTTTGTAAGCTCTGCACCATAAATAAGTGTCAGTCCAGCAACTTTTGGAAATTCCTTGCAATTCACATTGTGGTCAGTAAGCATAAGAAAGTCCAATTTGCTTTTTTTAGCTTTTTCAATAACCTGCTCCAGGGTTAAACCGCCGTCTGAAGCAACTGTGTGACAATGAGGTACACCAACATACCATTTATAGCCTTCGTAACTCATAAATATTCCCCTTTCGGAAATTATATACTTTAAGTATAATCTCCCAAGAAAATTTTGTCAATTAATACGAGAGTCAAAATACAATTTATAATGCAGTGCGCAGCACCCTAACCTCTTCTCTTTTCACTATTCACTATTAACTTAAAAAATCGTACCCCTCACAGGGTACGATTTTTTTTAGTCGCCTAAAAGTCCGTAGTATCTGCCCATCCAGTAGGGAAGAAGATAGATGTAAGGCATCATGCCTGTCATACCATTAGCGCCTGATGTGCCGGGAAGAGTAGATGTTCTGTTAACCTCTTTGCTATTAATGTCAACAAATTCTTCTGCACCTGAATCGCATATAAACGGGTTACCATCGTAGTGAACAACCAGCCTTGAAGAATATTCAACAGGATATTTAAGCTGTGCGGGAATACCCATAGCTTCCTGCTCTGTATCCATAACAATATCTTTTCTGTAGCTGTTGAAAACGGGCCATCTGATAAGGTCAAGATTCATTTCTGAAAGTGACTTTGCCGCCTCTTCAATAGCGCAATTGTTATTTGTAAGTGCTCCATATACCACATTAAACATAGGAGAACGTTCAACTTTTTCATAGTCAAAATGATGAGTAAGACCCATTTTGAAAATTTCTTTTTCTGCTTCGTTATCTGTATAAACAATGAGAGGATAAATATTTGTGAAGTCAAGCTGGTCATCAATATGAGCAACATGAGCATCCTCAACCTTATATTGCATACAGTTCATTGCATAGTGATGCTTTTCAATAAGCATTTTATAAACATCATTATATTTCTCTTCGCCGGTTACATGATAAGTTGTTTTGAGGAAAGAAAGAATCTCGAGAGAATTTGTTCCTCTTTCAAAATACCAACGGTCATCATTGTTAAGAAGCTCGGGCTCCCAGTTTGCCCATGTTGTGGGTACACCGTCAACATCACAAAGGTGGAAATTGTTTTCTATAATATGGTCGGTAATTGTTTTAACAACCTGCGCAATTTTCTTCTTTTCTTTTTTATCTGCAACAAGGTCAAAATAGATACCATAAGCAAAATAGTGACCTGTCATTTCGTCACTTGATGTTTCACCGAGCCATTCGCAATCGGGGTTATCATTGCAGGTATGCCATTCTTCTCTGTTACCGTCGCCGTAATTTTCTTCGTGAGAATATCTTGTTGCTCTTGCGGTAAAACCGGGTTTACCTGTAACCTCGGTAAGCTTAATCATAGCTTCAACTGCTCTTTTAGCATTTTCTTTTGCTTTCTGGTCACCTGTTACTGCGTAACGGAAGCACTGACTTGCACAATAAAGCCCTGTAAAAAGACCATCGTTATCAGAGTTAAGAAGTACGCCTGATTCAATATCACCGTATTTTTTAAGCTTTCTTGTAACATGATAACCTTCGTTTCTTACATAATATTTATCAGAATAAGTATCATAATAATTTGCTTTATCTTCAAGTGTCATATATTTTGAGGTAATAACACTGATACCTCTGGGAGTAACTGCGGCAATTGTGCCATTATCAGAAACAGTAATTTTTGTTACTGTTGGGTGCATAAGCCATGCACCATAGGAATAGTAAGAAATTTTACCCTCAATAAGAGTAATAATACCTGTATCGGTAGCAAAATATTTTTTGCCATCCTTGGCAAAGAACATATCATTGAAAGAGCCATCGGGAACTGAATAGAAATCGTTACCGTTAAACCAATAGTTTTTGCCGTCATAAATATTAAGACCTTCGTCAGAGCCTACCCATAAATGACCTAAACCATCAATCTGAATACAGTTGATTTTTCTGCTGGAAACACCTGTGTTTTCAGGAAGAAGCTCTGCCCAGTGACGACGCTTACCCTTCATTGAAAGAAGACCCTCTGCAAGAGAACCAATATAAACTGTTTCGCCGTATTTAGATTTGTTATCGCGGGCTGCAAGGCAAACTGTTTCATCGGGCACATCAACAATTTCTGTGAATCCATCGTCACCTTTAAGATAAAGTGCCTTTTCAGTTATAAGCCACATTGAACCATCAAGAGCGACAGAAATATCAACAACGGGAGCGCTGAAATCTGCAACCTTCTTGATTTTGCCTTTCTTAATTTCTGCAAGAGAGTTATTCACTGCTGCAAAAAGTTTACCCTCTTTTGCAAAAAGCTTTGAAATGCCTGAAGCAATTTTCTTTGCTTTTCCGTCTGCATATTCAAGAAGTCCGTCTGCCTGAGCTATGTAAAGAGTTTCTCCCTCAAATGCCACATCAAGAACATTCTCCGCATCAATACCTTTGTCTGCAGTAAGAAAAACCTTGTCATATTGTTTGAATTCACCGAAGTGAAGAGTAGATTTTTTCATATAAGCTCTCCTATATATTATTATTGTATGGTAACAGTTTAGCATATTACGAAAATCAAAACAAGGCTTCATATTGGAATATTTTTCTTGATTTTTTTATACGGATAATATAAAATCAAATTACAAAAAGACTTTAATAGAGGTGTTTTAGTATGTTATCCTTATTCTCTTCTGTCTGGGGTGAATTTGCCGCATTGATTATGAGCCTGGCAATGGTATTCGGAACAACCTTCGGACTTTTTGTTCCCGCTACAACAACTGCCCCCGAAGATTACCTTGACAGCAACATAAAAAATGTTATTTATCTTATCGGCGACGGTATGGGTTTCAATCATTTGGAAAAAGCAAAAAATGAAAGAGATATCGAGCTTACAATGGATACCTTTGATTATCAGGGTGAATCTATGACCCGCTCTTTCTCAAACGCTGTTACCGATAGTGCCGCGGGCGGTACTGCTCTTGCAACAGGTGTAAGAACACTCAACGGTGCAATTGGCGTTTATCCTATGGATGTTACAGGCACTTTCTCCCATCCGAAAAATCTTACTGAACTATGCCTTGAAAGCGGTAAAATGACAGGTGTTATCACAACTGATGAAACATCAGGTGCTACCCCCGCTTCATTCTCTGCTCATTCTTCTGACAGAGGAAATACAGAAGATATTACAAATGACCAAATGCGTTCCGGAATTGATTTAATATGGGGTACTGCAAATGGTGTTGCAACAAAGAGTGATGCAGAGGCTAATGGTTTTACTTATGTTACAACAACTGCTGAAATGTTGGCTCTCAAAGAAGGTAGCCGCAGTTTTGCTCAATTCACAAACGACCTCTGGACTCTTAAACCCTCTGACGCAAGCACACCCAACCTTCAAATGATGACAATGAAGGCTATTGATATTCTTGATGATACCGACGAAGGCTTCTTCCTTATGATTGAGGGCGCTCATATTGACAAGCATTCTCACAGCAACCTTGACGAAAATATGACAGAAGCTCTTCAGGAATTTGATGAAACAATTGAATATGTCCTTGAATATGCAAAAGCAGATGGTGAAACCCTTGTTGTTATTACAGCTGACCATGAAACCGGTGCTATTGTTGCAAATGATGACGGTACATATTCATTTACATCAGGTTCTCATTCTGCTGCAAATGTTCCTGTTCTTGTTTATGGTTCAGATAAGCTCATTGAAAACGGCGAAGTTCTCAATAACTATGAAATTCCTATAAGAATTTCTTACATTCTCGGCTTTACAGAAGAAGAATTCCCCTACGAAATAGCAGCTTAAAAACTAAATCTACCGCAACTCCGTTTTTTGGAGTTGCGGTTTTTAAAAGGTGAAAATATTATGAGATATATTGCCGACCACGATTTTCATTTTCATTCAACAATTTCTCCCTGTTGCCACGATGAAGAGCAAATCCCCGAAAATATATTAAAAGTTGCAAAGGAAAATGGTTTCACCAAAATCTGCCTTACAAATCATTTGTGGGATGAAAATGTTAAAAGTCCTGCAGAATGGCATCCGAAGCAAAGATTTTCAAGCATTTCCTCTGTTCTTCCCTTGCCTCAGGATAATAATATTGAATTTTTATTCGGTGCAGAGGCGGATATGGATTATGAATATACTGTTGGAGTAAGCAAAGAAAGATTTGATAAATTTGATTTTATTGTAATCCCCACAACTCATTTGCATTTAGCAGGGAATACAGTAAAAAAGAAAATTCAAACTCCCGAGGAAGCGGCTGAGCATTGGGTAAAACGCCTTGAAGAGCTTTTGAAAAAGGATATGCCCTGGCATAAAATGGGCATCGCCCACCTTACCTGCAATCACATTATGAAGGGCAGAGCCCCAGAGGTTATAAAGCTTCTTGACGATAAAGTATTATACAATTTATTCGAAGAATGTTCAAAAAAAGGCGTGGGAATAGAGCTTAATATGAAAACTTTGAACCTTACACAAGAGGACTCAGAAATTCTTCTTCGCCCCTATTTCATAGCTAAAGACTGTGGCTGCAAATTTTATCTGGGAAGCGACTCTCATAAATTAGAGGCCTTTAGAAATTCAAAGGAAAATTTTGAAGATATTATCACAAAGCTTGATTTAAAAGAATCTGATAAGTTTTTAATAGGAAAATAATAAAACTGAGCAAGATAAGGCTTCGTTCCTGTTTTGCTCAGTTTTCATTATTTCTTATTTTTTCTTTTTGTAAATTATAATTCCTGAACCCGCGCCAACAATAACAACAGCAACAGCTGTGGGAATTACCTTCCAGATATCTGATTGTGTATTTTCATTGTTTTCATTTTTATCTTTTGAGGTTGTGCTCTCGTCTCTTTTAAGCGTTGTTTTAGCTTTGGTAATTTCTTTGGTTTGAGCAACCTCTGTTGTTTCAACTGTTGTTGGTTCTGCAGTTGTGGCAACCATTTCTACCGCTTCACTTTTTGTTACCTCTTCCTTTACAACAGTTGGTTTTTCTGTAGTTGTATGTTTTTCTGTAGTTGTATGTTTTTCTGTGGTTGTATGTTTTTCTGTGGTTGTAGTTTTATTACTCTTGCTACTTTCAGGCACAGTAAATTCAAATATTTTTATTTGGGAAGTAGGCATCCAATTAATTGCCGGCAATGCCATTATACCGAAACGATAGGTTTTGCCTGGCTCCAAATCTGTTAATGTGCGAGTTGTTTTATAGCCCACAATTGAACCATCTTCCCAATAAACCTCGGCTCTGTTGCCTGAAGAAATATCGTATTTATAAACTCTGTAACATGTAGCGCCCGGAACAGAATCCCATGACAAAGTCACTTTTTTGTCCTTTACAGTAACACTCACACTGCTTGTTGTGCCTGGAACAATCCAATAATCCATAGATACTTTATAACCGTTTTTTAAATATTCCGCAGTTACCTTATGCACCCCGGTTTTTTCACAATCCTCATCATAGGAGATTTTGTATTCCGATGGATCTGCAATAGTGCCATCAAATTTTTTTACAATAACCTCAGGCTTTATTTTTTTACCGGTATAAATATATTCCGCAATTCCGGAATCCTGACCGTCTTTAAATGAAATAAATAAAACCGTATCTTCTGTGTAACTGGTCTTGATGATTATTGTTTCAGTCACCCCAAAAGCAAATTGCATTAAAATAACAGATAGTAATATAAAGCATATACCTGTCAATATAATTCGTTTTTTCATATATAAATCCCCTTTAATACACCTTATCTACCGTGTTAGAATTATATCATGTAATAACATTTTTGTCAATGGTGCTCCTGTTTACATTCCCACACCAATTTTGTTATACATTATATTTTAAAAAATTTTCGGATTTTTTCAAAAAAACAGTTGACAAATCATTTCTTTGGTGGTATAGTATCTAAGCACTCGCGAGAGTGGCGGAATCGGCAGACGCGCACGTTTGAGGGGCGTGTGGTAATCCCGTACGGGTTCAAGTCCCGTCTCTCGCACCAAGACCTTGGTTTTTTGACCAAGGTTTTTTTGTCTTGCCCGTATCAAATATGATTGAACCCTTAAAATTTCTCATATTGAATTTTTCATATGGAATGTTATAATAAAACCAACAAACATTCAGGAGAAAAGTTATGGAAGTTAGATTGATAAAACCTGAAGAAGCTGTGGATTATCTTAAGA
>JAZUOL010000111.1:0-2574 GCA_045604605.1 Acutalibacteraceae bacterium
TTCTCCTATAAATTATTTATTAAATCAGCCTTTACCATTCCAACAATATGTGCAAAGGTCTTCCTCAGGAAGTCCGATTGCTTTAACAATGCCTTCTAATGACTGGAATTCAAGAGATGCGAAATGAAGTTTTTCGCAAATCGCTTTTCTCATTTTTGCGCCACGCTCTGTGGAAGCATCACTGTATTCATCAAGGTGCTTGAAGCCATCTTCTCCTTCAAGCTCCATAATGGTAGCTCTTGAAATAAGGTCCATATCACTTGTTCCTCTTGAAAAATTAAGGAATTTACATCCATACATAATGGGAGGGCAAGCAGAACGCATATGAACCTCTTTAGCACCGTTTTCGTAAAGAAATTCAACAGTTTCACGAAGCTGTGTGCCTCTTACGATACTATCATCAACGAAAAGAAGTTTTTTATCTTTAATAAGCTCGTGAATAGGAATCTGTTTCATTTTGGCAACCCTGTTACGCTCTCTCTGGTTGGAGGGCATAAAGCTGCGGGGCCAGGTGGGAGTATATTTAATGAAAGGACGAGCGAAAGGCACACCGCTTTCATTTGCATAACCGATAGCATGAGGAGTACCTGAATCCGGAACACCGCTTACATAGTCGATGTTCTGAGCTTCCCCTAACATTTTATCGGTCTGCGCCATAATCTTTCCGTTTTCATATCTCATAGCCTCAACATTTCTGCCCTCATAGCAGGATGTGGGGTAACCATAATATGACCAAAGGAAAGCACAGATTTTCTTTTTCTCTCTTGCAGGAGAAAGAACTTTCACTTCATCTGCAGAGATTTCAACTATTTCTCCCGGCCCTAATTCCTTGTAGTCCTCAAAGCCTAATTTTTTATATGCAAAATCTTCAAAGGAAACACAGAAGCCGTCCTCGCGTTTACCGATAAGAACAGGAATTCTACCCACCTTATCTCTTGCAGCAATAATGTTGCCATCGTCTTTAAGAATAAGGATTGAAGATGTGCCGTCAATCATATCCTGAGCAAAGCGAATGCCCTCTGCAAAGCTTGATTTTTGGTCAATCATTGCTGAAACAAGCTCTGAAGAGTTAATACCTTCACTTGTCATAGCACCGAAGTGACCGCCACTGAAAGAAAGATATTGTTTTACAAGTTCTTCGCTGTTATTTATGATACCAATAGTGCTGATAGCATAAAGCCCGTGATTAGAGCGCATTAAAAGAGGTTGCGCATCTGTATCACTGATACAGCCTATTGATGAATTACCGCTCATCTGGTCGAGAATATTCTCAAACTTTGTTCTGAACGGAGAATTTTCAATTTTATGTATTTTCCTTTGTAAGCCTCTTTCTTCGTCATATGCCGCCATACCTGCACGACGTGTTCCCAAGTGGGAATGATAGTCAACTCCAAAAAAGGTATCAAGTACAGCATCATTTTTAGATACTACACCAAAAAAACCGCCCATTGTACACCTCTGTTAGTATTTTGTAAATGGAAAGTGGCAAGTGGAAAGTGACAAGTTTCGGGACCTGCGGTCAGCATTATAAGTCGCCAGTCACCAGTCGCCAGTAAGTAAATTCAGTGCGAAACTTATCCCTCTTTTTTGCTTTAGCAAAAAGGAGGGGGGACCGCGTTAGCGGTGGGTGGTACAGAAGCAAAGCTTTCCCGACACTCCTCACTACTCACTCTTAACTTAACATTATTTTTAAAACTTAATTATATTTATCTTCTATCGCTTTGTTTTTTTCAAGAACTGTTGCAGTATCTTTTGCTCTTTTTTCTGCAAGCTTCTTTTCAAGCTCGGGTTCACCGAGAGAAAGAATTTCAATTGCAAGTAATGCGGAGTTTACTGCACCATCAATTGCAACAGTTGCAACAGGGATACCTGAAGGCATCTGAACTGTTGAAAGAAGAGCTTCCATACCGCCAAGGTTCTGGGACTTAATCGGAATTCCGATTACGGGTAAGGTTGTGTTTGCAGCAACTGCACCTGCAAGATGAGCTGCCATACCTGCTGCAGCAATAATAACACCAAAACCATTAGCACGGGCATTTGCGCTGAATTCTTTTGCTTCAACAGGTGTTCTGTGAGCAGAGAAAACATGCACCTCAAAAGGAACATCAAAATCTTTAAGAGTGTTTATTGCTTTTTCAACAACGGGTAAATCGCTATCGCTACCCATAATAATTCCGACTTTTTTCATATAAAACATCCTTTCCTTAGGGTAATTATTTAGCCTGTGTTTCACAGTAGATACAACGATAAACTCCGTTGTCCTTATCTGTGAGCTTGAAAACATGATTAATCTCCTGCTCGGTTGTTGTTATGCAGCGGGGATTTTTGCATTTTATAACATTTGTGAGCATCTGAGGAAGCTCAATTGTGCGTTTTTCAACAAGCTCACAATTTTTAATAATATTAACTGTTATACCCGGGTCAACATAACCGATAACATCAATATCAATAGCAATATCTGCATCAATTTTGATAATATCTTTTTTGCCCATTTTTTTACTTGAAACATTTTTGATAATCGCAATGGAACAATCCTGATTATCAAGACCTAAAAGGTCATAAAGCTTCATACCA
>JAZUOL010000112.1:0-2162 GCA_045604605.1 Acutalibacteraceae bacterium
AAGGAGGAAAACAAAATGAAAAAAGGTCTTATCGGAAAAAAGATCGGCATGACTCAGATTTTCGATGAAAACGGAAAAATGATTCCCGTTACAGTAATCGAAGCTGGTCCTTGCGTAGTTGTCCAGAAGAAGACAACTGAAAATGACGGCTATGAAGCTGTTCAGGTTGGCTACGGCGATGTTAAAGCCAACAAGGTGACAAAACCCATGGGTGGTCACTTCAAGAAAGCAGACGTTGCTCCCAAGAAGGTACTCAAAGAGTTCAGACTTGCTGATACCTCTGCTGTAAACGTTGGCGACATTCTTAAAGCAGATATCTTTGCTGCAGGTGAGTATGTTGACGTTGTAGGTAAGAGCAAAGGTAAAGGTACAGCCGGTGTTATCAAGCGCTGGAATTTCGGCAGACTCAGAGAGTCTCACGGTACAGGTCCTGTTGCAAGACACGGCGGTTCTTTGGGTGTTATCGACCCCGCTCGTATTTTCAAAGGTAAAAAGATGGCAGGTCACCTCGGTTCAGAGCGTGTAACTGTTCAAAACCTCAGCGTAGTTAAGGTTGATGTTGAAAACAACCTTATTGCTATCAAGGGTTCCGTTCCCGGTCCCAAAGGTGGCATCGTTGTTATCGCTGACAGTGTAAAGAAAGCTTAAGGAAGGAGTGTAACAGATGAGTAAATTATCAGTACTTGATATGGCAGGTAAAAAAGCAGGCAGCATCGAGCTTAACGATTCTATTTTCGCTATTGAGCCCAATATGTCCGCTATGCACCTCGTTGTAGTTGGTTACTTAGCAAATCAGCGTCAGGGCACTCAGTCCACAAAAACTCGTTCCGAAGTTAGCGGCGGTGGTAAAAAACCGTGGCGTCAGAAAGGAACAGGTCGTGCAAGACAGGGTTCAACAAGAGCTCCCCAGTGGTATCACGGTGGTATCGCTCTCGGTCCCAAGCCTCGCACATATGGCATCTCCATCAACAAGAAGGTTAGAAGACTTGCTATGAAGTCTGCTCTTTCTTCAAAGGTTGCTGCAGATGAAATGATCGTTCTTGATTCCATCAAGCTTGATGCAATCAAAACAAAAGCAATGGCAGAAATGTTTGCTGCTATTAAAGCAGGTAAAAAGGTTCTCGTAGTTCTTCCTGAAAATAATGAAGTTATCTACAAGAGCATCAGAAACATTGAGGGTGCAAAGGTTTCCACCGTTAATACTCTTAATGTATATGACATCCTTAACTGCGATTCACTCGTAGTTCTCAAGGACTCCGTTACTAAGATTGAGGAGGTATATGCATAATGAAACTCGCACAGGACATTATCATTAAGCCTATTATCACAGAAGCTTCTATGATGGGCGTTGCTTTCAAGAAATATACCTTTAAAGTTGCAGCAGACGCAAACAAAGTTGAAATTGCTAAAGCAGTTGAAGAGCTTTTTGGCGTTAAAGTTGCTAAGGTAAATACTCTTACTGTTAATGGTAAGATGAGAAGATACGGTAGATTCGAAGGCTACAAAGCTTCTTGGAAAAAAGCTATCGTAACTCTTACAGAAGATTCAAAAACAATTGAATTCTTCGACGGCATTATGTAATCTGATTAAACTATTTAATAATTATACCCGATGGTATAGTATGGAGTTGACATTCTCCGCAAAACCATTATAGGAGTGTGAATAAAATGTCTATAAAATTGTTTAAGCCGACTACAAACGCAAGACGTAACATGTCGGTAACAGATTACTCCGAACTTTCAAAGGTTGCACCTGAAAAGAGCCTCTTAAAGCCTCTTAAAAAGAACGCAGGTCGTAACAGCTATGGTAGAATCACTGTTCGTCATCGCGGCGGCGGAAACCGTAGAAAGTACAGAGTAATCGATTTCAAGAGAACAAAGTTTGATGTAAAAGCAACAGTTAAAACTCTTGAATACGATCCCAACCGTTCAGCACACATCGCTCTTATTGAGTATGCAGACGGCGAAAAAGCATATATCCTTGCTCCCGTTGGTCTCAAAGTAGGCGATACAGTTGTTGCAGGTCCCACAGCGGATATCAAGCCCGGTAACGCGCTTCCTCTTACAAACATCCCTGTTGGTACATTCATTCACAACGTAGAACTTTACCCCGGTAAAGGCGGTCAGCTTGCAAGAGCAGCAGGTAATGCAGCTCAGCTTATG
>JAZUOL010000113.1:0-46013 GCA_045604605.1 Acutalibacteraceae bacterium
TTTCGTAGGTTCTGATGTGGTCTTCCGTGCTGTTATTGTCACGGTAATATACACCCTTTTCAGATTCCGTGAGGATAAGGTTGTTGTTATCATCATAACTGAATTTGGTAGTAAAACCGGCAATGTCCTTATATGATATAAGGTTATCATTATCATCATATTTCATTGATGACTGATGCTCGGGACTTGAGCTTGTTCCGGTAATATTACCTTCACTATCGTAAGTATAACTCATTGTGCTGTCTTTTACAAGCATTATTTTATCGAAGTAAACAAAATTTACTTGTCTCATAAATCTTGGGGTAATTGTTATGGATTGGGGAATGAAATCTCCTTCCTTATCACCCGTATATTTCAGCACAATCGGTGTTGTTGCATACTGCCACTCTGTTACGGTTGTATTGAATTTTGCGGATTCCTTCCAGATGGTATCTTCTTCTCCGGTATCTTTTTCCTTGTAGGTTACTCTTACGCCAATTTCAAACAAAGCTGTTGGGTCTCCGTCTGAATCAACATGATAGGTGGTGTTTACCGGTGTGCCCTTTGCCCATGCGCCGAGAATATATGTGTCTTTTACGTCACCTTTAACAACAACAGTCTGATTCATGCCCTTGGCTTTTGAGGGTTCACCTGTAATTTTCAGGGCATTTTTGTTGCTGACTGATGTGCTTGATATTGTGGTTACGCCATCCTTTACACTGCCGTTTTCTGTTGCAATTTCAAAAGAACCTGCATTGAACCATACTGCAGGGGTATTGCCTGAAGCATTTTCAAAGCTTGAGTTTTCAAGTAAGTTAAAATCATTGGCAACTGAATTTTTTTCAAGCTGAATACCGTCAAAGTATACTTCACCCTTGGTATTTCTCAGGAAAAGATAACAGCGCAATGAGGTTGCATTGGTGGGTGCTGTAATTGTGGCACTGAGTCTGCGCCAGCCGTTGTTTACGCTTTCGTTGGTTTTTTCTGTAAGAATTTGTGAACGGGAATTAGCGTCTGCTATGGCATTGCCGTCAGAATCGTAGGCAATTAACTGAACAAATGCACCTGTTAAATCTGCATTTGATTTTGGGGTAAGCTCACCCGTTTTAACATAGGCTGAAAGTGTATATTTCTCGCCTTTCTCAAAATTTGTAACATTCTGCCTGAAATAGCAACGGGCATCTTCCGTTCCAACGCTGTTAACGTTTAATTTAATTGACTTTTTACCGAAATAACTGCTTTCGGTGCTTGTATCTTGGGTTGCAGAAATTGTTCCTATTGTGGCAAAGCTCCAATTGGTAAGGCTTTCCGCATTACCGCCATAAAGCAGGTTATCAACGGGCTTACCCATTCCTGCGCTGCTGCTTATTTTGTTCTTAAAGCCTTTTGCGCTGGTGCTGGTGTCGCTTGTGGTATATGAAACTGACCCTGCGCCAACTTCAGTGCCTGAGCCATATTTTATCTGCTGAGAAACAGCTCTGCCCATATTATCAAACTGCATTGTGGTTATGATGTCGTCATTACCATTTTCGGAATTGTTATTGTTGTGAATTCCGTCTATACCGCAGCTTCGTATTACAGTTGTATTATATTTTGAACGGTCATAGGTTATATATTGCCCTAAATCAGGGTTAGCTATGGGGTTGCCGTCTTCATCAACCAATATACCATATTCTTTAACCCTGCTTATTCTTCGACCCGTTTTAACAGAGGTATAATCAAAGTTCAGCTCGTAGCTTCCGTTTGAATATACTGCATTTATCCTTTTTTCTTCTTCGTTGCCATCGGTTATTTCGTAATCAAATGTGGCTTCGTTTCCGTCAGGGGATTTATAGCTCCGCAACAAGCCTCCGCTTACTGTGAAATTATACACACGTCCACCATCATCTGTGATGCGGTTAACATAATCAAGTTCAATACCTGTTTCTGACTGTGTTCCGTAAATAAAGGTATATGTATGACCTGCACCGTCAACAATTTTTGAAATTCTTGATTGACTTGTCAAGCCGTTATTATTTGAAGCCTTGAAATAAATGGTTACCGCATCGCCGTTATTATCGGCAATTTTGTAAAGGTTACCTTTACCATTGAAATAGTATTTATTATGCGCTTTATCTGTAATAAGATAGGTATATTCAGTGCTCGATGAACCGATTTTCAGCGTAAGATCCAATCCGTCCTCATCTTTATATACTGTTTCATCTTCTTCAGTTGTTTTTTGTATATAGTGCTCTGTTCCGTCACCGTCTGTATAGACATATGGGTATTTTTCTGCTGAATCCCCGGTAAGTCCATATTCTGTTGAAGCGATAACGCTTTGCTGTAAATTTAACCTGAAGCCTCGTCCGATTGAAGTTCTTACATTGGGCGTTGCTTCGTTATCGGCTATTAATTCTCCCGCACAATAGTTATTGTAATATCCTGTGAGAGATACGGGGGCTTTTTCACTATAGCTGGAAAAGATAGGAAGCTCGAAAACAAGGTTTCCTGTGTAGTCATTGATATGCGCTGTTCCTACTCCGTTTACTCCGAAGCTGGAGTAGCTCCATTGACTTTCTATTCCTTTGTTGTTGCGATATGTAATTTCAATGCAGGGGTATAATGCATCTTTATCATTTGAATTTTCAGACCAGAAAATACCACGAGCGCAAATCTCGCTATAATTGCCTCCATCTTCTTCATCTGCTTTTATTAAAAAGCCTTTGTTTTCTTCTGTTCCTTCATACCAGGCTTTTACTGTTTTAGTAACGTCAAAAGCCTTTTGGTAAACTGTATTATTACCTTCCTGACTGCGTTTTATATATTCAAAATCAAGAATTGAATTATCAAATCCCGGTTTATTGCTCCAGGTTACACTACCCGAACTCCAATCACCTGTTATTTTATGCACATTTATTTGCTTATTATCAGGAACACTATCGCTGTAAAAATCTGCTCCATGCATCCATAAATTCAGGCTCGCGTTAACAATCATATCTCCTGCATTTAACTGGGGAAGTGTAATTTTTACGAGTGCCCTGCAAATTTTGTAGTTGCTACTTTCAATACCGATGTATATATCTTGAACACCATCATAGTTAGTATTGACATTACCACTGCATATAAATGTTGTAGTAACTGTTTTTTGGGTTTTCTTGGTTTGTATTACAGGATCAATTACAACCGGATATTTTCTTTCTTTATCTTTTAACCAATTTTCATCTGCTGAAATGGTAACATTTGTTTTTTCTCCTGAAGCTGTAATCAAGTATTCAACAGAATCTGAATAAACATTGTTAGCATCATACATAAATGGTGCAGGAATATAGAATATTTCTTCCGAATTCTTATTGATAACTGAAATACTACCGTCATCATTTTTTACAAAACTTAAATCTTTTGCTTCAATCTCAAAAGTAAATTCGTTTTTTCCTTTGTAGGCTTCAAGAACTATGTTTTCTTTTACGCCTGTTCCGGTAACTACGTATTCAAGAGAGCAATCAGTCTCGAAGCTGTCGTATTTTATTTTCCCTCTTGATTTATTTTCATAATGTTCGTTGTTGGTTATTTCATTTTCAGAGGTTTTTTCAACCTTGCCGTTAACAAATGATTTGAATATATTTTCACTTGAATATCTCCAGGACATAGTATACCCTTGGTTTTCAATCGAAAAAAGTTTTTCGTTGTTTATTTTTTTGTCAAAACCTACTTTAAAAGCACTTTTCTTGTTTTCGTATTTGTTGCTTTTTTCATTAAATTCCAGAGTATTATCAATTTCAACCCATTTATTATTCTCCTCGTAATGTATGGGTTGAGAATATTTTACTGCTTTTTGCAATCCGTTGCTTAATACAAAATGCTTTGTATATTCATCTCTCAGGCTTTCAATTTCATATAAGATTTCAGCCTCTTCCACAACATTTTCTTTCGAATTTTCTTGCTCGGCTTCTTTGGAATCTGATGATGCTTCAGTTGTTTCTGTAGCATCTGTTGTTTCTTTTGCTGAGTCTGTTATTTTGGCTTCGGTTGTTTCTGTGACCTCTGCCGCTAAAACAGGAGTTGCTGCTGATGTTACGGTCATCAACATCAAAACCGTCAGTATTATTGCCAACAATTTTTTGCATACTTTCATTTTATCACCCTTTTTCATATTATTAAGGTTTTTATAACCTAAATATATATGTCGAAATCGGGCAAATATTACATTGTGAGTTGTTACAAAGTTTTTTTAAGTTTTTTGTTATCTTATACAAAAAAGGAGAGGTGTAAGCTGACCTCTCCTAAAAATATAGCTTTATTAAAATTATCAAGTTTAAATAAAAAGTGATTGAAATGTGGAATTCACAATTCAATCACTTTAATTTTATGCATTTACTAAGTCGCTCATATTATAAATGCCAACTTCTTTTCCGTTAAGGAATGCTGCGGCATTTACCGCGCCTTGGGCAAAAATCGCTTTGGAGCGAGCACTGTGGGAAAGCTTAACAATTTCATCATTTCCCGCAAATATAACCTCATGCTCACCAACAATTGTACCTCCGCGAACAGAGTGAATACCGATTTCATTAGTATGACGTTTTTCTCTTTTGGCGTGTCTGTCATATTCAAAATAAGCATCGGGCATCATTTCTTTTACAGCGTTGCCAAGCATAATTGCAGTTCCGCTGGGTGCATCAATTTTTTGGTTGTGGTGAGCTTCAACAATTTCAACATCAAAATCAGTACCAAGAATTTTTGCTGCTGTTTTTGAAAGCTCACAAAGAAGGCTGACACCTAAGGACATATTATAAGAGAAGAAAACTGCAATTTTTTCGGATGCGCTTTCAACCTCTTTTATTTGCTCATCTGAAAGACCTGTTGTTGCCAACACAACTGCGGTGTTTGTTTTAACAGCATATGCTAACATATCGGAGAGCAGAGCAGGGTTTGAAAAGTCAATTATAACATCGGCTTTAATATTAACTTCTCCATAGCTTTGAAAAACGGGAAAACCCAATGAATTATCATCAACTATGTCAATACCTGCAACAATTTCACAATCCTTGCGGGCATTTATTGCAGAAACAACGTTTCTACCCATTTTGCCACAGCAACCGCTTAAAAGTATTCTTGTCATATATTTTACTTCCTTAAATTTAATAGTAGGGGACGGTCTTGACCGTCCCGCATTGTCAGATTAAGTTGTGCTTCTTTAAAACCTCTTTTAAAAGCTTTTCATTTGCTTCGTTGAGAGGGGAAAGGGGCATTCTGCATCTGCCGACATCTACTCCCATCATACACATTGCCGCTTTAACAGGAATTGGGTTAACATCGCAGAAAAGTGCATTACATAAATCAATATATTCTAACTGTAGCTTTGCACTTTCGGCTGTTTTGCCCTCAACACCAAGCATCGCGATATCGTGAGTAAGCTTAGGAGCGATATTTGAAAGAACGGAAATAACACCCTTTGCACCCAATGCGGTGAAAACTGTAATCTGGTCATCGTTGCCTGAATAGAAATTAAGATTATCACCACAAAGAGAAACAGTTTTTGCGAAAGCAGAAATATCACCGCTTGCCTCTTTTGCGCCGTTTATAAGGGGGAGTTTTGAAAGCTCAAGATAAGTTTCGGGTTTAATATTAACTCCCGTTCTGGAGGGCACATTGTAAAGTATAATAGGTGTTGAAACTCGTTTTTCAATAAATGTATAGGATTCTATGAGTCCATCCTGAGATGCCTTATTGTAATAGGGGGTTACCATCAAAAGCCCGTCTACACCGCATTTTTCTGCATCGTTTGAGAGCTTAACTGCATGAACAGTATCATTACTTCCTGTTCCTGCAATAACAGGTATTCTGCCATTTGTAACTCGTACTGCAGTGCGGATTGCTTCAACATGTTCATCATAAACAAGGGTGGATTTTTCACCTGTTGTACCGCATACAACAATTGCATCTGTTCCGTTTTGAATCTGGTTTTCGATTATCTCCTCAAAAAGTGGGAAATTGATTTTTAAATCCTCGCCTTCAAAAGGTGTTACAATAGCAACACCGGCACCCGTGAAAATAGGTTTTTTCACAGCGAAAACCTCCAAAAAATAGATTTAGGATATAAAACTTATCCTATGTATTATCAATCCATATAACCTTCTGCACAGAGAAGCTCTGCAAGAAGAACTGCGCCACCTGCAGCACCGCGAAGAGTGTTATGTGCAAGGCATACGAATTTATAATCATATTGTGAATCTTCACGAAGACGACCTATAGAAACAGCCATACCATTTTCAAGGTTTCTGTGAAGCTTTGTCTGAGGCATATTATCCTCTTCAAAATAATGAAGGAACTGCTTGGGAGCAGAGGGAAGCTCCAATTCCTGAGCTCTACCTTTGAAATTCTTCCACATTTTAATCATATCTTCTTTTTCAGGCTTGTTTTCAAATCTTACAAAAACTGCGCCCATATGACCATCTGAAACAGGAACACGAATACACTGAGCAGTAAAGTGAGGTTCTGTTGCAGAAACGATTTCGTCTCCAACAATTTTACCCCAGAGTTTAAGAGGTTCTTTTTCGCTCTTTTCCTCTTCGCCACCAATAAAGGGGATTACATTATCAACCATTTCAGGCCATCTTTCAAAAGTTTTACCTGCACCTGAAATTGCCTGATATGTGCAAACTACAACATCTTTTACGGTATATTTATCGTGAAGAGGGAAGAGGGCAGGAACATAGCTCTGAAGAGAACAGTTTGATTTAACTGCAATAAAGCCTCTTTTTGTTCCAAGACGTTTTCTCTGTGAATGAATAACCTCAATATGTTCGGGGTTAAGCTCCGGAACTACCATAGGAACGTCAGGAGTCATTCTGTGCGCGCTGTTATTAGAAACAACAGGGCATTCTGCTTTTGCATACTTTTCTTCAAGCTCTTTTGTTTCAGCTTTTGAAAGGTTAACTGCACAGAATACAAAATCAACCTCAGAAGCGATTTTTTCAATATCTTTTTCTGCATCAAGAACAGTCATATCAAGGTATTTTTCGGGTGTAGGTTCAGCCATACACCATCTGTCACCAAGAGCTTCTTTATAGCTCTGACCTGCTGAACGGGATGATGCTGCGAGAACTGTCACATCATACCAGGGGTGGTCTGCAAGCAAAAGTGCAAATCTCTGACCAACCATACCTGTTGCACCAATAATACCAACTTTATACTTTTTCATTGTGAAACCTCCGTATTATAAAAAAATACTTGTAAATACTTTATAAATGAATTATAATATTTCAACGATTATATATAATACCATTTACGAAAAATTTAGTCAATGTTTTTAATATATTTATTTTAAGTATATTAAGGAAATAAAAAGGAATTACCATGAATAAATCAGATTTTTTCTATCATTTACCCGAAGAGCTTATTGCCCAACATCCCCTTGAACCCCGTGACAGTTCAAGAATGATGGTGCTTTCAAAAGAAAATAATGAAATTCTGCATAAGCATTTTTATGATATCTGTGATTATTTTAATGCCGGAGATTGTCTTATTCTTAATAACACACGCGTGCTTCCTGCAAGAATCTATGGAACAAAAAAAGAAACAGGTGCAGTTGTTGAGTTCTTGTTACTAAAGCAGATGGAAAATGATCTTTGGGAAACTCTTGCAGGTCCCGGAAAACGCGCAAAAGAGGGGACAGAGTTTACTTTTGGTGATGGTATTTTAACCGCTAAGGTTGAAAATGTACTTGAAAACGGCAATAGAATTGTTCGATTCTCTTATGATAAGAGTGACAATATTTATAATATTCTTGATAAAATCGGTCAGATGCCTCTTCCTCATTACATAACAGAAGAGCTTGAAGATAAGGAACGATACCAAACTGTTTATTCAAAAGAGCTCGGTTCTGCCGCCGCACCGACCGCTGGTCTTCATTTTACCGAAGAAATTCTCGAAAAGTTAAAAAGTAAGGGTGTAAATATCGGGTATGTTACTCTTCACGTTGGTCTGGGTACATTCCGTCCTGTTAAGGCAGAGAAAATTGAAGACCATCAGATGCATTCTGAACACTACCACTTACCCCAAGAAACTGCTGATTTAATAAACGAAACCAAAAAAAATGGTGGCAGAGTTATTGCTGTTGGCACAACAAGCTGTCGGACACTTGAAAGCGTTGGTACCTTCTGCGGAGAAATAAGGGAAGATGACAGAAATACAGATATTTTTATTTATCCCGGTTATAATTTTAAATGTATTGACGGTCTTTTAACAAATTTTCATCTGCCGGAAAGCACTTTGATTATGCTTGTTTCTGCTTTTTATGGATATGATAAAACGCTTTATGCTTATAAAACCGCAGTTGATAAAAAATACAGATTTTTCTCATTCGGTGATTGTATGTTGATTTTGTAATTCTTTTATGAGGTACATTATATGTTTAAACTAATAAAAACTGAAGGTGTAGCCCGTCGCGGTGAGTTTACAACCGTCCACGGCACAGTTCAGACACCTGCTTTCCAAAACGTTGCCACCTGTGGTGCAATTAAAGGTGGTTTGTCAGCTTATGATTTAAAAGATATTAACTGTCAGGTTCAGCTTTGTAACACTTACCATCTGCACGTGCGACCCGGAGACAAATTAATTAAAGAATTAGGCGGTCTTCATAAGTTTACAGGTTGGGATGGCCCCATTCTTACTGATAGCGGTGGTTTCCAGGTTTTTTCTCTTGCTAGTCTACGAAAAATCAAAGAAGAAGGCGTTACCTTTAATTCTCATATTGATGGTAAAAAGATATTTATGGGTCCTGAGGAGAGTATGCAGATTCAATCAAACTTAGGCTCTACTATTGCAATGGCTTTTGATGAATGCGTAAAAAATCCTGCGGAGTATAAATATGCAAAAGAATCTATTGCGAGAACAACCAGGTGGTTGATTCGTTGCAAAAATGAGATGGAAAGACTCAACGCTCTTCCTGATACATTAAATAAAAATCAGCTTCTTTTTGGTATAAATCAGGGTGCAACATTTGATGATTTGAGAGTTGAGCATATGAAGGAAATTGCTGAATTGGATCTTGACGGTTACGCTATTGGTGGTCTTGCTGTTGGTGAGCCAAAAGAAGATATGTATCGTATAATTTCTGCAGTTGAGCCATTTGCACCAAAAAATAAAATTCGTTACCTTATGGGCGTTGGTACACCCGGTAACATTATTGAAGGTGTAAGTAGGGGTGTTGACCTTTTTGACTGCGTTATGCCCAGCAGAAATGCCCGTCACGGACATCTCTTTACGTGGAATGGCATAATCAATCTAAATAATGCTAAATATGCAAATGATGATACACCTATTGATGCTGAATGTAACTGCCCGACTTGTCAAAAGCATTCAAGAGCATATCTTCATCATCTGTTTAAAGCTAAAGAAATTCTTGCAATGAGATTAGCTGTAACTCATAATCTCTATTTTTACAACAATCTTATGCAAAGAATTCGTGATGAGCTTGATAACGGAACTTTTGGCGATTTCAAAAATAAATATGTTGATTTACTTGACACAAGAATATAATTATTTAATTTATTTCTAAAAAAGACTTGTATATTTTTGTTTTAAAAGGTATAATATGCGAGTATGAATATTTTGGAGGAAAAAACTATGTTCGAATTTATTCCCTTATTAAGTAGTATTTTTGGTGGCGGTGCTGCAACAGGTGCAGGTGCTGAAGGCGGTGCTGCAGCAGGCGGTAACCCTATGTCACTTATTCTTATGGTTGGCTTATTTGCAGTAATGTATTTTGTTATGATTCGCCCCCAGAAGAAAAAACAAAAAGAAGAACAGCAGATGCGTGATTCTATTCAGATTGGTGATGAAATTACAACAATCGGCGGTATCATGGGTAGAGTTGTGACTGTTAAAGAAGATAGCATTGTTCTTGAAACAGGTGCTGACAGAGTAAAAATGAAATTTCAGCGTTGGGCTATTCAGACAAATAACACTGCCAATGAACGTATGGAAGCTGAAAGAAAAGCAGCTGCTGATGCAAAAAAAGCTCAGAGCGAAAAAGATGCTATTGATAAAGCTGTAAACGGTAAATCTAAGAGAACCAAAAAGGTTGAAAATATTGGTAGCGTTGAAGAAATGAAAGCTGAAGAAGACGCAAAAAAAATTGAAGAGAAAAGTGAATAATTAGCATATTAAAATTGACCTCTGCATATCTTATACAAAAGATGTGCGGAGGTTTCTTTATGCCTAAAAACAATAAAAAAAGCGCTTTGATTAATAGAATTAAACCATTTTTCTTTGGAACAATAAGGGGAGTATTATTATTTTCTGTTTTGTATTTGGGTTTAGCATTGATAATGTATAAAACAAATAGTGAAATTGCAATTTTTTATTATTTGATTTATTTATTTGTTATTCTGGGAGGATTTGTTTGCGGCATTTATGTTTATAAAAAGGTGAGAGGAAGGGGATTTTTAACAGGGGTTATTTCTTCTATTCCGTACAGTATAGCTGTTTTCTTGATTTTTTGCAGTATAAACGGATTTCACATCTCGGTCAATATTCTTCTGGTATTATTATTGACACTTACCGGAGGATTTTTAGGTGGTATTACTGCAGCTAATACTAAGATATAAGGAGAACATAAATGTTTAAAAAAAGTGTTGTTATTAAAGCCAGAAGAATTAAACCGTTAAAATGGGACTATGAAACAATAATTTTATTTACCTTATTTGTTTGCGGAGTGATTTTAGGAATTTTTATTATTAAAAACAGTAGCATAGAAATTCAAGGTTTACTAAAAAATTGTCTGAATAACTACATTTCAACCAAAAACCAAAACGGCTATTTTACATGTTTTTCCGGCTTATTAGTTTTACTATTGTTATTTCTTTTTTTTGATTTCTTATTAGGATTATGTGCCATAGGCACACCTTTAATTTGGCTTATACCGGTTATTTTCGGGATAATAAGCGGTTGTTTGGTTTCGATATTCTTCATAAATTACGGATTAAAGGGGATATTTTATTGCGTTTTAGTAGATTTAGTTTGTTATGCAATAACAGCAGCAACTTTGATAAAGTGCTGCTGTGAAAGTACTAAAATGTCAATTGAATTGTTTTCTTGTGTTGCCGGTAATAATAACTATAGAAATATTTTTTCTTTGAAAGAATATATGATAAATTATTTAATTCTTTGCATACCTGTAATTATCGGTGCATTGATAAGTACTTTTTGCTTTAAAATATTTGCAAGTTTATTTATTTTCACTTGAAATATCGTCTTGAGTTAAAAGAACAGGTCTTTTTGGAACTTCTACTGTGCTTAAAGGATTCGCTTCTGCAGCTTTTTGAAGCTGCTCGTCCATAATATGAGTATAAATCTGAGTTGTGCTTAAGCTTTCGTGACCAAGTATTTCTTTAATTGCAAGAACGTCGACATTTCCATATTGATACATTAAAGTTGCTGCTGTGTGTCTTAACTTATGAGTGGAAAGTTCTCTATCTTTCATACCGGCTTTTTCAAGTGCATTTTTAACTATAAACTGAACAGTTTTCGGACTGATTCTTGATTTTTGTCTGCTTATAAAAAGTGCATTCTTATCTTTCACTCCGTCAATAGGACGAAAGGGGAGATATGCATTAATTGCATCAACGCAGGCTTTGTTTAAATAGATTGTTCGCTCTTTATTTCCTTTACCGGTAACAACAATTGTGTTATTCGAACGAATATCACTTAAGTTTAATGAAACGAGTTCAGAAAGTCTTAAACCGCAATTTAAAAATAAAGTTATTATACAATAATCACGTTCTTTAAACTTACCATCAATTGAATTTAATAAATTAAGACTTTCTTCGAGTGTGAGATACTTGGGAAGAGTCTTTTTTATTTTGGGGGAATCAAGCTCCTGCAAAGGGTTTTCAGCAAGTAAACGCTTTTGCACCGTTAAATATTTATAAAACATTCGCAAAGTTGTTGCTTTACGTGCTCGTGTGCGTTCATTATTGTCTCTGTCATCCTTACAATAAATAAGAAACATATATGCATCATTCAAAGTAACCGATGCAACAGTTTCTAAAGTTAAATCATCAACTTCAATTTCATCAAAAGGAGTTTCATCTGGAACAAGACCACGTACTTGTTTCAAAAATCTGAAAAAAGTATGTAAATCATTTGCATATTCACGAACTGTTAAATCCGAGCGATTTTTTATTACGCTGTTATAATTTAAATACTCAAAAACAAATGAAGGAAAAATGTTGATAAAATCAGATTTATTCAATTTAGCAACCTACTTTTTAACTTTTTATGTAAGCAGAGGAGTGTACTCCTCATAGAAATAATTATATATTATCCATATTAAATTGTCAATTCACTTATACAAAATAAAAATTGGGTAACTGGTTATAAAACCACATAATATAAGGGTTGGAAAAACATCAAATCATTTTGTATAAGTCGCGGTTTTGTTCTTTACAAAAAAGAAAAAATATGATATTATAAAAACCGAGGGGAGTAGAGCCCCTCGGACCTAACGAATAAGTTAGGATTTGTCTGCTATTCGCTTAAGTAGTTCTATGATTTGCTCAAGCGAGTAGCCTTTTTCTTTTTCGGCTTCAATTAACCGAATGATTTCAGGCAATGTCATTTCTTCCACCTCCTTTCACCGTCCTTTCTTTCGAAGTGTAAGCACTCTGTGCCTTACACTTCTTAATTTCCTCTTTCACATTTGACGGTCAAAATCAAAAAGGAAACTACTTTACAAAATGGTTACAATTTGTACGCTAAAAGTAAATAAAGTACAATGCAACTACCTACTAATTGTAACTGTTTTGTAGAGTAGGAAAACTTTTGATTTTTAGCGGCAAATATGATATGCGCTTGCGCCCTTAAACCTTGCACGGAAAATGTCGCGTATTCGAATAAATGACTATAATAGCAATCGTACATCAGGCTGTTGTTTGCGAAGCTGATAAGTAAAAGTATGAATAAAATAAAATTAGTGGTAGTTGTTTCGGTTTGCGAAGCGCTCCGCCACACTTTCCTTTGTGATATATTTGCAGACATAAGAAGCGGGATTTTTAATAAGCTCTTGAGAGACCGAAAGTAAAAGAATGCAGTAGAGTAGGGTAGTTGCGAAGCCAGAACAGAGAATAACAAAATCGACCGCACTTGGTATACTTGCCGAGTGCGGTCGATTTTGTTATTTTTGTATGTATTGTTTTTTATTTTTACATTTTTTAAATTTTGTTTTTATTTTATCTGCATATATTAATAACTTTCCTTCTTTACCGAATGCCATTGGTATTAATTTTTTTAAGCTAAAAAATATTGCTAGTGGCAATGCTATTAAAATCATTATTGCTAATATAAATAAAATAATTTGAAAAAATGGGGGTATTGGTAATTGAAATATTTTATCTGTTATTTCACTGAAAAATGTTAATATATTGTTCCAATTAATTTTTGTCATATTTTTATACCTCACTTTTTAGGTAGTGGTTTAGGTATGTTCGTAAATCCTAATATGTATTCAGGACTTATGTTATAAAACTTGCATAGTCTTATTAAATGTTCTATTGGTAGTGGTCTTTCTCCTCTTTCGTATCTTGCATATACTGTCTGTGATGTATTTAAGTATTCTGCTACTGCAGTTTGATTTAAGTCTTTATCTTCCCTTAAATCCCTTATTCTTTGTGCATAATTCATATTTTTACACCTCGTATTTTGTTTAATAGGTAAATTTTACATTAAAACCGTTTGGTACTATTGACTTTAGTATCAAACGGTGTTATTTTATTAGTATCAAATGGTCTTAAATATATTGCAGAGTAGAGAAGCGGTATCTTGTTAGGCTCATAATCTAAAGGTCGTGGGTTCGAATCCCACCTCTGCACCCAGTCTATTAGTTTTATCCGCTAATAGTTCTCCTTATTTAATCCGTGTACTGAACGCGGCATATAAATATTCAGTTTCGCTTTCTGCGATTTTTCTTGTCCCGTCCTACAGGGGAGCAATAATACTGTAGGGTTATGTTCGTGAAATAGCATTGGCAAGTTTTCACCTACCACACCGCCCTTGTCAATGCTAATTCTTTAAGGTGTGGTTAATTAAGAAAGGTGTGGTTATATGAATTTATTTGAAAAAATTTGTTATCGGCATTATGTAAGATTTTTAAATGGTATTCTTAAAAAACTTGATTCTAATGATAAGTTAACTTCTTCTGAACGTGATTTTCTTCGTTTTATTTGTTCTGTTATTCGTGAACCTTCTTATGTTTCTCGTTTAACTGATTTTAATTTGTTATCGTTATTAAAAATTAAATGATTTTAATTTTGGTATAAGGGTGTGGTTAAATTGAGCTACTTTAATTTGCTTTCCATATTTGACGGCAGTACATGTTATTGTCCTGATTGTATTGGTGAAAGGTTTTCTATTTTTACACCTGAAGAGACAACAGAAGTAGTTGAATCGGTTTCAAGTGGTGCATTTGAACAGTTTTTTGAAGCTTTTATTGAAATTGTTTCTAATGTGTTTAATAGTTCTTTTGGTACTATTTGGCTTATTTCTTTTGGTTTTGTTTCAGTTGGTTTTTTAATATCTTTTGTTCGGAGAGTGATTAACGGTGAGTAGTCTTGATATGTTATGTTTTTTAATTGGCTTTGCAGTCGGTTCGGTTGCAACAGTCATTATGGTTCGATATAAACAACAGAAAGCCTTAAAGGTTATGCAACAGATGTCAAAATCTAAATCAGCTAACTTTAAAAAGGTTAACAATGCAACATTTGTTGATGTTGATAGTGAGGTAGAAGACAATGATTGATATTGAGCTTCTTCTTTGTATTTTGCTTTCTGCTTTGTTTATTATTGATTCTTATTTTTACTATTTTCATTACAGGGAAAAGAAAAAGTTAATAACTAAAATTGACGACCTTGAAAAACAAATAGCACATATATCAAAAACATCAGCAGAATTCTTCTGTGCTACAAATAATCGAATTGCTGATATATCAACTGTTGTTGATACTCTTGATGGTAATGTTGATGATTTGTTTGATGAAGTTTCTGGTATTAAGAAAAAACTTGATAGTTCTATAAATTTATTTTCATTTTGTCATGTTATTTCTGAAAAGCGTTATTTCTATAATAAGGAGCGTATTGAAAAATTATATGATTCTCCTCATTTGGTTTTCTTTTCTAAAAGACGTGATAAAAATGGTTGATACATATAACATCTATGTGGTAGCTTACCACCGCTTTACAAGGTCAAATATAGTCTGTGGTATCTTTCCGAATGAAAAAGAAGCTCGACAATTTCGTGACGCTTTTCATTCAACTGCAAAGATTTACCCGACTAACAGAGACGGTATTTATTTAGGTGACTATGGTATTGATATGCGAGAAAATATCAAGCCAATAGCATAAATTATAATTTTGAAAGTAGGTTAAAAATTATGGTAGCAAAAGTTGTAGGTTATGAAAGAGTTGATTTTTCAAATGCTCAGGGTCAATCAATTAAGGGCACACGTCTTTATGTAACATATAAAAACTCTCTTATCAACGGTTCTGGCGCTGATATGAAGTTCTTTTCTGATGATGCTGAAGTCAAACTCCCTGAAATTATTGTAGGTCAGGAATATGACTTTGTTTATCAGGAGAAAGGTTTTACAGGTAAATCTACACTGGTTGCTGTTAAACCTTATAAACAGTAAAATTAAATAAAAGGGGGTGGGGGCTTGAAACGTTCTCGCCCTCTTTCTTTATTCTTAAGTGTTTTAATATTAATATCTTGCTTTACAGTTTCTGTTAGTGCTGAAAGTTCCAGTAATCTTATTGATAGTAATTTAGAGAATTGGGAAAAGACAGATCCTGATTATACTACTGTAAAAGGGTTTAATCATATTGATAATCGTACTATTTACCGAATTGGTATAACACCTAATCCAATTGGTGATACTTGGGTTCATGGTGTTAGAATTGGTAGTATATATGAGTTAAAAAATCTAACAGCTGGTGATAGCTATTCTTTTTCTGTTGATTTATTATCATATCAACAAGTGATTGGCACTGGTTTATTTACCGGTTTTTCTGAAGATTTTTATTACAGTCCTTATACTAAATACGGTGGTAATCTTTGTATTGGTTTGGCAACACTTGATAAGTCAACCGGTTATCCTCAAGTTGTTGAAGGTTGTTCGGTTATTATTGATTCTACAAATTATCTTTCTTATTTTGGCGATAAACTTAACATCACTTTTGAAATGCCTAATATAGTAAATCCATGTATCGTTATTGGTTATATTGATGTTACTGATTACGGTAATAGCTTTATGCTTTATGTTGAAAATGTTGAGTTGGTTAATAACACACAAGATAAAGAAGATGGTTTCTTTGATAAGCTCTTCAGGTTCTTTCATGATTTGAAGTGGGAAATAGTCGGTGGATCTTGCGGTGATGTTGAGTGTTCTAAAACTCCTCATACAAGTTTAGCTGAAAAATTTGGTTCTAAACTTCAGGAAGGGTTAGATAATCTCAAACAATTCTTCCATGATTTAAAGTGGGATGTTACCGGTGGTACTTGTGATAAAGAAGACTGCCCTAAAAAAGAGCACACAAGCTTGGCAGGGCGTATTAATACCCATATTGATAATTTAAAACTTGTTGTTAATGGTTTACCTGATACTATTCTTGAAGGTATTCGTGATTTCTTTCGTGGCTTTGGTAATTTGATTTTGTATTTTAATTGGGACGGTGAATATACTAATCCGTTTGAACGTGAAGTTAGTCCTATTGATAAAGTAAGTGAATGGTTTGATAATCTAATTGAATATGTCGATAGTATTGGTACTTCAATTGAAAATGTTCTTGATTCTATTACTGGTGGTTTACATATATTTGATGAATTTACTTCAAGGTTTCCTTGGTTAAAAGGTATTGCAGTTTTTTGCCTTGCCTTAATAGTTATAACGAGGTTTATAGGCTTATGATGTATTTGTTTGATTTTGTAGCTTTTCTTTTTGATGTTTTATCCGAAAGCTTAAGCTTTTTAGGTGAAATAGGTGCTATTGGTATCAATTGCGCTAATTCACTTTTAAATGTTGTTACTGCTCTTCCTCTTTGGATTTATATGCCTTTTTATGCTTTGATATCTATTGCTATTCTCTTTAGAGTATCGCAATTTATTCCTACAATTGGTGGTGCAAGTTAATGTTTTTAGATTGTCTTGAATTGATTTTCAGTTCTCTTGAAGCTGTTGTAAAAGCACTTGATGTTGATATTTTTACTGTTGGTACAGTTGGAGTAAGCTTTTGGGAGTTAATTCTTGGACTTCTTGTACTTGGTATTATCTTTGGTTTCTTCCTTGCTCCGCGTTATGGTAGCGGTTTGGCTGGTATTGGTAATATTAACGAACATCAAAATGCACAACGTGAAAAAGCTGAACGTAATGCAGAAAGACAACGTCAAGCTCAGGAAAAAGCTTTTAATGATTCTTATGCAGGTTATTTCTTGAATCGTTTTAAACGAGAATCTTATGCTTATCAATATAATCAAGATTTGAATAAAAATGCTTTGAAAGGAAAGAGGAATGGTAAATAATGTTTGATTCAATTTATGGTCCTCAGATTTTAGAGGTTCTTGAAGATATTTTAACTCTTTTAACTTCTCTTTCTGTAGATGTGAAACATATTCTTCAAGCGGTTTGCTTCTTTGGTTTGTTGTTTACTGCTTATAATTTTATTTCTAAAAGGTGGTTGACTTTAAATGCTTGAATGGTTTGATAGCCTTTTAACGTTCTCTACTGACTTTTATTTTCTTCGATATTTGACAGTATGTGTAATTATTATAATTTCCGTAAGTCTTGCCTATGGGCTTATTATTTCAATGATTGGTAGTATTTTCAATCGTCCTTGACGGTTTTAAATAAATATGCTTGAAAGGAGTACTTGTATGGGTACAGCTCTTCCTGAAGTAGTGACCTATATTATTGGTCAGTTTACTTCTATGGCTTCTACATTGCTTAGTACACCGCTTTTCCTTATCGGTGTCGGCTTCTTTGTAGTAGGCGGTTCTATTGGTCTCGTTAAGAGAATCATTAATTAATTGAGCTAAAACGGTGTGGTATTTGAATATATGAAGGTGGTGAATTCCTTTGGCTGATACTGCACTTGCAACCCTCGGTACTGTTGTTACATACATTCTTGGGGAGTTTACCGATATGGCTTCAACATTGCTTGAAACACCTCTTGCCCTTATTGGTCTCGGCTTCTTTGTTATCGGTGGTACAATCGGTCTTGTTCATCGTATTATTCGATAACCGTTACTCCCTTACTCTTTTGGGTAGGGGAGTTATTCTTTTGAAAGGACCTATTTTATGATTGAGTTTCTTCTTAATATATGGACCTCAATGAATGAGGTTGAATTTTTCTTTTATGCTCCTTGTTGTGCCCTTGTTTGCGGTTTAATACTTGTTATTTGCAGTTTTTTTGGTAGGGGAGTGAAATTATGATAGTTGGCTATTTTGGTCTTCCCGGAAGCGGTAAGACTACCTTTTTGACTATGATTGCTCAAAAAGAATTGAAAAAGATTGCTCTCGGTAAATCTAAATATGAATATGTATTAACTAATTTCTATTGTGAAGGTACATATAGAGTTGATTACATGAATGATTTAGGTAAGAAGAATCTTACTAATTGTCTTATTCTTCTTGATGAAATTACTCTTGATGCTGATAGCAGAGACTTTAAATTCTTTCCTAAAGAAAAAAGGCTCTTCTTTGTTCTTCATAGGCACTTTAACTGCGATATTATTTATTTTACTCAGCAATGGGACGCTGTTGATAAGAAAATTCGTAATCTTACAAGTGACTTATTTTATGTTAAGAAAGCATTTAGCAATGTTAACGGTTTGTTGTTTAAGCCGTTTCAATGTTTTAGTGTTGCTCGTAGGATTTTCCGTACAATTGATATTAATGAGTATACTAAAGAAATTGTATCGGGTTATCGTTTTCCCACTACCTTTGAGCGCTTTTTTGGTAGAACAAAACAGTTCTGCTTTAGACCTAAATGGTATAAGTATTTCGATAGTTGGGAGATTCCTGTTGAACTTCCTGAATTTGAGTTTAAAGAGTGGCTTCCTCAGTCAATTGCAGCGTAAAAAAGGAGACTCCGCAACGCGGAGCGTTGCGAGGCTCCCTTTTCTTTATCTAATAACTCATAACTCACACAAAAATAGGCTATATCACACATAAAAAGGTGGTGGTTTTTATGGGCGGTGAATATAACAAATATTTATGTGAAGGCTTTAATAAGAAATTTATTTTTTGTGGTGATTATTGTATTTGTAAAGAGTATAGTTTGCCTTATTTAAAAGGTGTTACGAAACATGATAATATATTTCATTCTTTTGATAATTCTTCTAATAACCCTAAAAGAGCTGATAATTTAAAACGCGCAAGAGATAATGTTGCTCAGATTGTTTATGCTAATTTAACTCCTCATACTAAATTTTTAACATTGACTACTAAAGAGACTATTTTAGATGTTCCTACATTTCAAAGAAAATTACAAACTTTTTTGCAAGCGATGAAAAGAAAAGGTTATGATTTAGATTATTTATATGTTTATGAAAGACAAACTAAAAGAGGTAAAAAAGAGGGGAATATAGGTTGTTTACATGTTCATATGATTGTTTTTAATGATGAAAAAATTGATATGTCGGTTTTAAAAAGTTGTTGGAAACATGGTAGAGTTGAATTAAAAATATTAGACGGTTTAAGATGTGAGAATAATAAGGTCTCTCAAGAGCTTATTAAAAATCCCGCTTCTTATGTCTGCAAATATATCACAAAGGAAAGTGTGGCGGAGTGGAATGAAAAAGTATACAGATGTTCTAAAGGTCTTAAAAAGCCTATTACAATCAATAATGAAGTGTATGTTTATAATGGTGGCGGTGCTACTTCAAAGGATAGCGAAAGGCTTTTCGATTTTTTCGAATCTTGTTTTACTCCTTTCTATGAAAGTGCTAAAATATGTAAAATGTCCAATGAGTCAAGAGAGCTCGACCGCTTTCTCAAAACTACTGTATCAGTTCGGAAGGAGTAGCGATTTATGAATAACTATGACTTCGTTTGCTTGTGCAAGGTTTTCCAAAGACTTGAAGCCAAGAATTGTAATGAATTAATTGCATTAGAAAATACATATCAGATGTTCAGGCGGTTTGATGAATACGATTTCTTAACCTTGCTTGAAGCTAAAATATATCAAAATGTATTAAATCAGGTACAACGTGAAATACTTGCAACTTGCGACCATTTACTACGGTTCAATAAAGAAGAGTAGAGGCTTTTCTCTACTCTTTTATTATATAAACACTTATACAAAATAAAAATTTTGTATAAGTGGGAGGAGAGTTACAACAGAAATTTTAAAATTATATTATGAATTTATAAATGTATTTAATAATTGACGTTTATTAATCAGTGTAGATATGTAGTCGGTAACTGTCATTCTTTATATTTTTTCATACAAACTAATATTGCTGATGCTACAATAACCATTGTAATTGTGTAACCTAATTTAGCGACTGCATTTTTTTCTGCGTTTTTCATTTGTATTTTCCTTTCTAAATTAAAAATACTGTTAACTACGTTGAATAGAAATTTTTAATTTTATACTTTGCTCATTAAGAAAAAACTGATTAAATCAGATTTTTTGATTTTTTGGCGTTTTTGAAAATTTTTAAGAAATTTAAGTGATTTTTTCAGTTAATTGAACAATTCCGCCAAAATCAGTTAATCTACGCGAACTATTATAAATTGGTTCAACATTATAACTTTTTAAAAAGTTATTTATGCTTTGATAATCTCTGTGACGGCTTAAGTCACCACTGAAATACATTTTATTGGGAGAAATTTTACAAGAAGCCCCTCCAATGAAACCATAATGGGCTTCAGAAAGATAAATATCTCCGATAGATATTAACAATACATCATATTGATAAAATTTTAACAAATAGGCTAGACCTACATCTTCTGTAATTACTGCTTTATTATTTACAATACATAAATTGCATTTCGTATAACCTTGATTTGTATGAATTATTTCAATATTATTATTTTTAGCAAAATTTATAATATCTTTTGAAGCGTAGTTTGAATTACAAATAATATGCTTACCTGTAAAAGCAACGTTCATGGGTATATCATTTGGGTAAGGTGAATTTAATTTCTTATCATAATAAACAGGATTTATACAGAGTGTTTTTAGTACATTCTCCCCAATTGAATCTTTATTTAAAATAACTTGTCCGTTCCCAAAATTAAAAGACAGAATGTCGGCATGGTTATTTATTTCTTCTTCCAGACAGAAACCAGGCTTCAAAGTTAAGCATTCTATTCCAAATGCTTTTAACTCACTTATTTCATTTATAAATCTTTCGCCAATCAAGCAATGGTTTACATTGCCTTTGGGTAAACATGGTACTTTAATCAGATTAATCATAAATTATCCACCGCACATTCAAAAGCTTCTCTTATGTTACGAACTCCGTAAATTTCAATATCGGTAAATTCACTTTTAGAGAGATTTTTTAGATTTTGACGCGGTACTATACATCTTTTAAAACCAAGGCGCTGACATTCGCGAATTCTTTTATCACAGTTATTTATAGTTCTAATTTCGCCTCCGAGCCCGATTTCGCCAAAAACAATTGTTGAGCTATCAATTGGAACATCCTTAAGGCTTGAAATAATAGATAATGCAACTGCCAGGTCGCTTGCTGGCTCATCGGCACGAAGCCCTCCAACAATGTTAACATAGCAATCCATATTACCTAAAAAGTAACCAGCTCGCTTTTCTAAAATAGCTATAAGCATCGCCATTCGGTTGTAATCAAAGCCTGTTGCCATTCTGCGAGGATTTCCGTATCCCGATGTTGTTACAAGTCCCTGAACCTCTGCTAAAATGGGTCTGGAACCTTCTATAAGGCAAGTTACGCAACTACCCGATATGTTTAAAGGTCTGCCTGAAATCATTGCTAAAGATGGGTTTTCGATTTCTATCAGCCCTTTATTAGTCATTTCAAAAACGCCTATTTCATTTGTTGAGCCGAAGCGATTTTTTACTGCTCTTAAAATTCTATATGAAAGATTTCTTTCTCCCTCAAAGTATAAAACAGTATCAACGATATGCTCTAAAACCTTAGGACCGGCAATATTGCCATCTTTATTTACGTGGCCAACTAAAATAATTGAAATATCAAAATTTTTTGCGGTTCTCATAAAAAGATTTGTGCATTCTCTAACTTGTGTGATGCTGCCGGAGGCGGAATTTAACTCAGAAATGCTCATTGTTTGAATAGAGTCAATCATAACAATATCAGGCTTTTCTGTTCTTATGTATTCGCTAATAAACTCCGCATCAGTCTCACACATAATTGCTAAATCATCGCTTGTTACACCCAGTCTCTTAGCTCTCATTTTAATCTGATACGCAGACTCTTCACCAGAAACATATAAAACAGATAGTTTTTGTGAGAGATATTCACAAATCTGGAGAAGAATAGTAGATTTACCAATACCTGGATCGCCTGAAAGAAGAACAAGAGAGCCTTTAACCAGACCGCCACCTAAAACACGATTCAACTCCCCTACTCCTGTATCATATCTAAGCTCGGTTGAGGAATCAATTTTTGACAAAGAAAGAACTTTATTAGAAATGTCACCAATGCGTTTCCCGGAATTTTTTTTAGCTGTTTCAGTAATAATCTGCTCTTCGTTCATAGAGTCCCATTCACCGCAGGTAGGACATTTCCCATACCATTTTGCAGATTCATAACCGCATTGATTGCATATAAAAACTGTTTTTGTTTTTGCCATTTTATTAACTCCTGTCAGATAAATAATCGTGTATTCCCTTTGCTATGCAAAAAGCAATTTTCTTTTGATATTCGGGTGTTTTAAGCTTGTTAGTTTCTTCAATATTGGATAAAAACCCACACTCTACAAGAACAGCAGGTTTAATTGCGTTATACATTAAAAATACAGAAGTTCCACACTCTTTAACCATTCTTTTATTGTCTTTTTGTAAAGTGTTTACTACACAATCTTGAATAAACTGTGCCAAAATTTGACTTTCATCTTTTGTTTTAGGTGAATAAAAAACCTGAGTACCGCTATATTTTCCGTCATGATATTTATTCTGATGTATACTGATATATATTGAATTGTCTGTTTCTTTCATTATTTTCATTCTATTGTGTAAATCAGAAGACTTTCTTTGACGAATAGAATTCAGCCCGTCATCCTCTACGGAGCGATCGGTTTCTCTGATCATAATTGTTTTTATATTAAATATCGACATATACTCACGTAAATACAATGATATAGAAAGATTTATATCTTTTTCAACTGTTCCGTCATTCGCGACTGCACCGCCATCAAAACCGCCGTGGCCCGCATCGATAATAACTATCATATTATTGGGATTGCTATCAATTTGATTAACGGTACTTATAGGGTTATGAAATGTTATGCTATATAAAAAAATTAGTATAGATAAAAATAAAGGTAAAGCAACATAAATTAATTTTTTCAAAATAATCACCGATTAATTATATGCAAATACCTTTTACTTTACTTAATATTATATTCTAAATATCACTTATTTTCAATATAAAAATAAATGAAACACCTTTAATCGTACTTGACTAAAGGTGTTTGTTAATTAAGCGAATTTTGAAATCATTTGTTTTCTGTCAATCTTACCATTGAAGGTTTTGATTATTTCATCAATAACTTCGATTTTCTTAGGAAGCTTATAGGGTTCAAGATTATCTGTTATTAATTTACGAATCTCTTCCTCGTTGAGTTCCTTTCCTTCTTCGAGAACAACCAAAAGCTTTAATGAAACATTATCGCCTTTTATTGTAGGAATAAGCAAGCATTCATCAACACACTCTGCTCTCATAACAACTTCTTCAACCTCGATAGGAGCAACTTTAAGTCCGCCAAGGTTAATAGTGTCATTGCTTCTACCAACAAGAATAATCTCACCATTGGGAGCAAAATAACAAAGGTCACTCATTACAAGCATACCGTTTTTAATAGCTTGCGCTGTTAATTCTGGTTCATTCCAATAACCCTTCATAACAGATTTGCTACGAATTGCAATAAGACCGGGTTTATCTGCAGAAGCATCCTTCATCTCGTTACCATCTTCGTCGAGAATAACGATTTCACTATATGAGTTGGGTTTACCAACGCTTGATGCATATTGTGAGCCACCTGAAACACAGAACTCATCTGTGCAAACAACACCTGCTTCAGAACAACCAAAACAGTTATACATATATACATTTGGCATTAATTTGCGCATTTTTTCCTTATCTGTTTCAGGATACGCAGTTGAACTTGAATAAACAAATCTTAATTGGTCATTAAGGGCTGCAAAATTCTTTGAGGCAAATGCAAGAAGAAGATGAATTGCTGAAGGTGGCAAATATAATGATGTAACCTTGTGGTCTTCGATAGTTTTGAAATATTGTTTAAAGTTTCTGAAACCATCAAGAAGGCAAGTTGTACTACCAACTGCCATCGCAATATGAACCTTTCTTAATGCAGCAGCATGGTTCATTGGTGTGGGAATAAGCCATACATTATCTGATTGAATATTAGTTGTTTCTATACCCGCCAAAGCTATGTTAACCTGATTTGAATAGGAAACCATAACACCCTTTGATTTGCCTGTTGTACCGGTTGTGAAAAGGATTTCTGAAAGACTATCGGGATCGGGATCTTTAGCAATAAAATCGTCTTCAGTTGCTTCAATTTCCTTAATGATTTCTTCAAGGCTCCATGCATCTGCAAGGTCATCTCTTTTTACAAGAGTAACCATTGTTTTTGCATCAAGCTCTTGAGCAATTTCAACTATACGTTTACTGGGTGAGCTTTTTTCAACAGGAACAAAGGTTGCGCCTAATAACTGAATACCATACCAGAAATATACATAGGACATAATGTGGTCTGCTTCAACAACAATTCTGTCACCGGCGTTAATACCCTTTTTCTCTAAAAACTTTGCAGCTTTTCTATTGAACTCTGCAAGAGTTTTATAATCACACTTTTTATCATTAATGATTAAGGCGATTTGCTCAGGGGTTTGTTTTGCGAATTCTTGAATTTTTAATGCTATAGATTTCAAAGAAATTACCTCCTGCTTTTATCATAAGCAATGCTTGTCGGAATAACCAACAAGCATTAAAATTTGAGCTTTAATTTACTTTTTACCTGCTTCCAAATCAGCAATCTTTTCTTCTAATTTTTCCTGAACGCCATCCCAATCCTTTTTAACGGATTCATCATTTCTTCTGTCAGGTAAATTATAGTTTTCTTTTAAAAGATCAGCTAAAACATTTGTGAACTTGGTTGCACCGTAATAATTCAAATGACCATCATTATAAAAATCATTTTCGTAATCAAAGTTGATTGTAATACCTTGTTTAGCATCCTTTGAATAAAAATGTATATAAGGTATGCCTTCCTGATCTAAAATTTCATAAACGGTATTTGCACGTCCCATATGTCTGTAGCTTCTGTCCTGAGGTGTATCAATAAACACAGCGTTTATATTATTTTCCTTAACGAAATCAATAACTTCATAGAGCATTGTTTCGCACATTGTGTTAAGAACCTCTTTACGATTTGGGTCGTAACGCGGTGGTGTTACCTTGGTTCTCATTATAGTAGCAGTATTTCCCATATAGTAGCCTAAATAGTTATGTTCAACACTACCTAAATGATTAGCTATACGATAACCATCTTCTTCCCACATTGTGTGGAATTTAATGAATGAAAGCAAAAAAGAAAGGTCAAAAGCTTCTTTTGAGGGATCAACCTCGTGGATAGCCTTCATTGCTTTGAATCCGGCAATAACTCTGTTCATAGAGAACGGATATAAAACGTCCATCATATCACGTGATTTAACGTCCATTTTAACAATATCTTCGTTAAGCTGCGTAAACGGACGAACGTCAATAAGCAATAACTCAGGGTCTTGATAAGCCAAAGCTTCTTTGATTAACTCGATATACAAGAAAACAGGCATAGAGTTTGTTGCCAACGGATAAACAGTCATACCATATTTTTCATAAGCAACGGATGGAATCCAGTATCTGTCTATACCACTGGTACCAACAATAACTGCATCAACAACGCCATCTTCAAACTTACGATATTTATAGAAACGCTTATTGGCATTATCTGTGTTTGATTCCTCAAATAAGTCACAAAGAAGAGTGAACAAAACTGCTACGGTAAGAAGAAAAGCGATACCACGTAAAAACTGTTTTTTTGTCATTTCGTATATCTCCTCTCTTAAAAATTACCGTAAATAAAGTCACTGGCTGAATATTCGGGACCATACATACCGAATATAAGAATAACTGTAAGTAAAATCAATAAAAGTCCCCAACGGAAGAAAATGTTCTGTTTTGAAAGACTTTCACGGATTTTAATACCACTTTCTTGTAATATACCAATGACAAGAAGAACTAATATTGAAAAGAAAAGAACTTTCATTTCTTTTTCATTAACACCAAATGTATAAATTTGTTTGTCAAGTCCTAAAATGAAGTCTAAATCAATTGAAGTGAACAATGCTTTAATCATTTTAAATGCATCATCAAGACTTGGAGCCTTAACAATGATTCTTGAAATAAATAACAATGCAGTTGTTCTGAAAATCTGGAACAAACGATAGCTGAAGGTTTCGGTGTTGATTTTCAATTTTTCAATTAACTTTTTATAAACCGGAATTAAAGCAACGCTACCCGAAATAAGGAAAGCATTATATAAACCGTTAACAATATACTGTGATGTTATACCATGCCATATACCAATCAAGAAGAAAACAACCATTGGTGCGGCAACTGAAGGAACAAGTTTACCGGCATATGCGCCATGCTTTTTACGCATCTTTTTGCTCAAAGCTGTAACAGGCTTGCAAAGCATAACCGGATAGAAAACATATTCTCTCATCCAAGCGCCCAAAGACATATGCCATCTGCGCCAGAAATCTGCCAAAGAAATTGAGAAGAATGGTCTTTCAAAGTTCATTGGTAGCTCAATACCAAGCATTTGTGCGGCACCACGGGTGATATCTGTACCACCGGAGAAGTCACCGTAAATCTGGAACGAATAGGCCAATACACCAAAGAAAATATGAGAGCCATTGTAATCAGTAAAGCCTTCTGAGAACACAGTTCCTGCAATAGCAGCAACACGGTCAGCAATAACAAGCTTTTTAAACAAGCCCCATAAAATTAATTCTGCACCATATTTAAGGTTATCATACTCAAGCTTATGAGGTTTACCTAACTGAACACCAACATCACCAAATCTGTTCAATGGACCCTGAACAACTGACGGGAAGAAGGATACAAACAAAGCAAATTTACCGATATGCTTTTCTGCAGCATATTTACCTCTTCCGATATCGATAAGGTATCCGATACTATTAAAGGTATAATATGATAAACCGAGCGGTACAATCAAGTTTACAAAAGGAATGGATGCATCCCACTTGAAAAGCGTAAACATATCGTTCGCTGTACCGATGAACAAATTAAGATACTTAAGAGAAGCAAGAGAGATGAGGTTAACTAAAACAGTAAGCACCTGGATAACATGAATCTTCCTTGCAACTTCTTTCTTCAACTCTCGCTTTTGCTCAGTTGTGATATTGTCGCCCATTGAAGCAATTTTCTTCTGATTTTTATCACGCAAAAATTGCATAAAGCGGGCAGACAGATAAGTGAAAATGGTTGTACCGATAATGTAAGCAAGCTGCTCAACACCACTATAAATGTAGAACATATAACTCGCCGCCAAAAGTACAGCCCATTGAATTCTCTTGGGCACGATGTAATAAACAAAAACAACCATACCCAAAAAGATAAAGAATCTAAAAGATGTAAAAGGCATATCTATCTCCTCTTATTTGGTCTAGATAATTACATTTCGTCAATAAGGCGCTCAACAAGACTAAGAATTGCCTGTGCGCTATTGAAGTTTTCGGGCTCCATATCGTCAACAGTAATTGTGATATCGTACGCATCACATAACTCACCAACGATTGAAACAATGTCAAAACTATCGAGGATTTCGTTATCAATAAGCTTGTCCTCATTTGCAAAGTCAACGTCGTCTCTAACTGATTTAAGAATTTCTAAAAGTTTTTCCATAATAATTCTCCTCCAAATTAATAGTGTAAAACGCACTAACTAATTAAAGCATATTTTTTGATATTTGTCAACAAAATACTACATATACTTTCAATCAAAAATAACATAACTATTTAAATTCTTTTAGTGATTTTGTCAATAGTTTTTGTCTCACAATTCTATGCAGCAGACCAGGATCACCGATTTTTTCAAATAAAACTTTACAAAAACTAACAGGATTTATTGTGAAATCATTTCCTGCAGGAAGGATAAAGCTCATTGTAACATTACGATTATCAAAACTGCAATTAAATTCCATAAGATGTTCACAAACGTTTATTTCTTTAATGGAACCTTTTTTTGTCTTTTTCTCGATAATGATATTGCCGCTTTCAATTTCATCTTTAATTCTTTTATAAAGGTCTTTTGTATTATCAACGCAGGGAATCATGACCGTATATTTTGCCTTATTAATAGCAAGATTCTTTTCAATCGGCTCGGCAACATGCAGAAACTCTATACCAGAAAAAGAAACTCTGTTAAGCTCTGACAGAACTTTTTCATTGCTATAATTATCATCGGTAAGGCGCACATCCAAAACTTCACACAATCCTTCAACGCCTAAAGGTAGTGGCAAACCAAAAACAAGATATGGGTGAGGATTGAAGCCTTCTGTGTACCAAAGCGGAATGTCAGTTCTTCTGAAAGCCCTTATCAAACAACGTGTTAAATCAAGATGTGAGATATATTTACTGGCATCTTTTTTAGTGAACCATATTCTTATTGAGCGCATCACATTTACCTCCGTTCAATGAATTAGATCCGCATGCGGCACATTGTTGACGACAATGACATGTTGTTTGGGCGCATTTCGCTTTCTCATTCTCAGAGATAAGGAACGATTTTTTTATTCCTGAGTTAATATGATCCCAAGGTAAAACTTCGTCATAACTTCTTCTGCGGTTTGCATAGAACTCTGTAGAAACACCACATTCTTCAAAAGCTTTTACCCAACCGTCATAATTGAATTTGTCATCCCAACTGTCAAAAGTACAGCCATTATTATACGCTGCTTCAAGAACTGCGCACAACTTTCTGTCCCCTCTTGCAAATACCCCTTCTAAGAAAGTTAAATCTGTATTATGGAATCTGAATGTAATTTTCTTAGTTGTGCAGGTTTCAAGGAGTAATTGCTGCTTGCGCTTCAATTCTTCTCTTGTATCCTGCGGCTCCCATTGAAAAGGTGTGCAAGGTTTAGGAACAAAGGAAGAAACACCCGCACTGACACTTACACCCTTTCCCTTGGGCTTGTCCGGATTGTTATAAAATTCATTAACAACCTTTTGAGAAAGCTCATTTATACCGACAACATCATCATCGGTTTCCGTTGGTAAGCCTATCATAAAATAAAGTTTTACCGCAGTCCAACCACCTACAAAAGCTTTTCTGCAGGTTGAAAGTATTTCTTCTTCCGAAATGTTTTTATTAATTACATTTCTCATTCGCTGTGTACCTGCTTCAGCAGCAAATGTAAGGCCTGCGCGACGAACGATAGCCAGCTTTTCCTTTAATTCATCAGAGAAATTGTCAATTCTCAAAGAAGGAAGAGCAATATTAATTTTTTGCGGTGTTGCCCAACCAAGTAATTCTTCAAGTAATTCAGTAATCTTAGTATAGTCGCTACTGGAAAGAGAGCATAATGAAAGCTCATCGTAGCCTGTAGTACAAGCTAATTTTTGGCTTTGTTTGCTGATAGTATCAACACTTTTTTCGCGAATAGGTCTGTACCAGAAGCCGGCCTGACAGAATCGACAACCTCTTATACAACCTCTGAAAATTTCATGAACAACTCTATCATGAACTACCTCTACAAAAGGTACAACAAAGTTTTCAGGATAAAAAACTTTATCTAAATCCGCCACAACTCTTTTATTCACTCTATCGGGAGCGCCAGAATTAGCAATAACAGATTTAATTGTACCATCGTCATTGTATTCGACATCATATAACGAAGGCACATATATACCCTCAATTTTTGATGCAGCTATAAGAAACTCTTTTCTCGATTTACCAGCTTTTTTATATTCATCAAGCAAATCAAGAAATTCCAGCATCATTTCTTCACCCTCACCAATCTGAAAAGCATCAACAAAATCTGCTAAGGGCTCAGGATTGCAAACACAAGGACCGCCTGCAATGATTATTGGAATATTTAATGTATCTCCCCTATTTTCTGCGCGAAGAGGAATCTTACCTAAGTTCAGCATATTTAATAAATTTGTGTAAGACAATTCATATTGAAGAGTAAAACCTACAACATCAAAATCCGTCAAAGGATCTCTGCTTTCTAAGCCGTATAGAGGAATATCATGCTCACGCATTATTTTTTCCATATCAGAATCAGGAGCAAAAACACGTTCGCACCAATAGTTCTCCCGGGAATTAATCAGGCTATATAAAATCTTCATACCTAAATGAGACATACCAATTTCATATGTATCCGGGAAACAAAAAGCAAAACGTATATCAACGTTTTCTTTATCTTTTAAAGTTGAATTAAGTTCACCACCTGTATATCTTGCGGGCTTCTGAACAAATGGTAAAATTCTTTCTATTTTTTCTTTCAACATGCGCAAAACTCCAATGATAAATTTATAAACATTCTACAATATTTTTAAACAATAATCAAGAGAGATTTACTTTTTGAAAATAATACTAATTATCATATAGAGACTTATAAAAACCAATGAAATGTTATATCTGTAATAAATAATTACGTACACAGACACAAAGGAAAATATTATTGTAACAATCACAGAAGTAATAGTTAAAATAAGTTCTGTTGTTTTTTCATCTGCATATTTTAATAAAAAGCATCTTAAAGCGTTTCCTCCGTCAAAATTATAAAATGGAATTAAATTGAATAAGCCTATACTAAGGTTGATTTCTGAGATTCCTAGCAGCTGCTTTGTGAATTGGGGAAAATAAAATGAGAAAATATAGCAAGCAACATAGATAAATATATTAAAAATGGGTGCAGATAAATTTATAACTATCTCACTGTTATTATTTTTTGCAGATTTAAAATCTCTTAAAATATTAGCACCGAAAAGAGTAAAAGAAACCTTTTTCGGTGCAACTGAAAACAAATTAATAAATAACAGATGAATTAATTCATGTATAAATACAAATATAAACAAAGAAAAAAGAGTTTTATTAACTGTAATCATCAGCAAAATCAATGCAAAAAAAGAAAAGCTGATTTTGTAGTCTGTGTTTTTGATTTTAAATTGCATTTATAGCCTCACTGAGAGCTTTCTGAGGATTATAAGAAACATCATCAAATCTCAGTTCGAAATGCAGATGTGGCCCTGTTGAACTGCCGGTAGAACCAACAAATGCAATAACCTCCCCTGCTCTGATTTTTTCTCCTTTTTTTACATTTAATTTTTGACAATGGCAATAAACAGTCATAATATCATTCTCATGTTGTATCTTCAAAAAATTTCCGTTCCACTGATCATAACCTGCAAATATCACTTCACCATCAAAAGCAGAATAAATCTTTTCTCCGATTGGTGCAGCTATGTCAATGCCGGCGTGAAATCTGAGATCACCACTGATCGGATGAATTCTTGTACCAAATTCCGATGTTGTTTTTCCCACTACAGGTAATATCATCGATTGATTTAATTCATAATCATCAATTGAAACATTATCAGGAATTTCTTTTGAAGAAGAAACTTTAAGGTCGCTACCGCCACCTGCTATTATTTCAGCCTTTAAAGACGGTTCTTCAAGAGGAATATATTCTGATTCTGATTCGGGTTCAGTTTCTGTTTTAAATTCGGTTACTGATCCAGCTTTTTCTTTATCACTTGTAATAGTTGAAAAAACAGCTTCTATTTCATCAATTGATAAATTATCTTCTAATTTACTTGATAAAATTTTTTCAACTTCATCAAAAAAAGCTACATCACTTTTCTTAAATGCAAAAAGCAACCCGAATAAAATTAAACAAACAACAGATTGAACTAATAAAGTTTTTATTAAATATTCATTTTTATTATCTTTCATAAAAAATCACCTGCCAAAATATATGCAGGTGATTAAAAAATTATTCTTCTGTCTGAAGCTTTTCCCATTCTGAATACATTTCTTCAAGTTGATTTTTTAAATTGTTAAGATTATTGGTATACTCCAATAATTTTTCATAATTTGCAGAAATTTCAGGGGAAGAAATATCTATTTCAAGACATGAAATTTTTGTTTCAAAACTTTCAATTTCAGTTTCAAGTTTTGTTATTCTTGTTTTTCTCTTTCTTTCGTTACTTGCTTTTTCTTTGCGTAGCTTGTACTCATTTATAACCGGCTTCTTTTCAGCAATCATTTTTTCCGAAACTTCATTAGATTGCCTGTATTCAAGATAACTATCATAGTTTCCGTCAATATTCACTGCATTATTTGGGGTTAAATAAATTGTCTTTGTTGCAAGCTTATTAATAAAATAACGGTCATGAGAAACAACAAGCATAGTTCCGTCAAAATCTAATAGCGCATTTTCAAGAACTTCACGCGATGTTATATCAAGGTGGTTTGTAGGTTCGTCAAGAATAAGAAAATTAGGCTTAGAAAGCATTATTTTCAACAGGGATATTTTAGCTCTTTCGCCACCACTCAGAAGAGACACCTTTTTAAAGACATCTTCGCCACAAAAAAGGAACATTGCCAGGGCACTGCGAATTTCCGTTTCCGTTAAATTTCGATACATATCCCAAACCTCATCCAAAACAGTTTTATCAGAATGAAGTTTATCAATATTCTGGTCAAAATATCCTATCTTAACATTGCTGCCGAAACGGAATGTGCCGTCGTCTTGCAAAACTTCTTTGTTAAGAATTTTTAATAATGTAGATTTTCCGCAGCCATTCGGTCCTAAAAGAAAAACTCGTTCCTCTCTGAAAACAGAAAGATTAAAATTTGAGAATAGTCTTTTGTCAGGGAAGCTTTTACCGAGCGCCTTCACAACTACAACCTCATCACCTGTTCTAACATTGGTTTTAAAACTGAAATGAACGCTTTTTAATGCTTTATCGGGCACAACAAGTGTTTCTTTCAAACGTTCAATCTGCTTTTCCTTGCTTGCAATTGTAATATAATTTCGGGCTTGATTAAAACGCTTTTGTTGTTCAATTATGCCTTCAATTCTCTTAATTTCTGTTATTGTCTTTTCATATTCACGTTCAACTGTCAATTCTCTTTCTGCTTTTAACTTTTGAAAAACAGTATAATTACCCGTTGTAAGAGTTAATTTTTTATGAGAAATTTCCATTGTTGAAGTTGTGACCTTATCAAGAAAATATCTATCATGGGAAACAACAATAATTGCTCCTTTATATTTGATCAAAAAATCTTCAAGCCAGGTAACAGCATCTATATCAAGGTTATTTGTTGGTTCGTCAAGAAGTAAAAGATTAGTGTCCGACAATAAAAGCTTGCATAGAGATAGTTTTGAACGCTGACCACCGCTTAAAGAATTGACCTTTAAATTTAAGTCGTTTTCAGAAAAGCCAAGTCCTAACAGAGCGGATTTTGTCTTTGCTTTATAAACAAGACCGTCACGTCGTTCAATATCTTCTGTTAATTTGATTTGTCTTTCTATCAGATCTATACTACTATCAATTAATAATTTTTCATTTATAACTTCAAGCTCCGCTTCCATTCGGGAAACATCCGAAAACACTGTTAAAGCTTCCTCATACAATGTTTGAGTATCATCGCACTCAAGATATTGCTCCATATAACCAATGCGTACGTCTTTACCACGAACAATACCGCCCTCAACAGCAGAATATTGTCCTGTAATAAGCTTAAATAAAGATGTTTTACCTGTCCCATTTGCACCAATTAAACCAATTCTGTCACTTTCTTCAACTTTGAAAGCGGCGCCTTTAAACAAGACGCCGTCAAGAAAACCAAATGTTAAATTTTGTGCCGTTAATAAAGACATAAAATCACCTGATTATAATGTGCTTACCAGTATTTCCAATTTACCCTTCAAAATAGTTTTACCTGAATCAGCAGGAATGAAAATACTGTCACCCGATGTAACATCAACAACTGTTTCGCCACATTGAACACTACCGTTTCCGTTTGTTACAAGGAGCGATACAAAGCTTTCCTCAGCAACATTGAAGGTATATTCACCATCCACATTAAGTGTTGACATCTTAAAGAATTCACAAGCGCAAAGCTCTTGTGAAACTGCACCACCAAGATTAATTTTTTCGCCATCAGGGTCACCGGAACGCGTAGGAGGAACAGTATCGGTAACGTCAAGAGCCTTATCCACATGCAATTCGCGTGGCTTACCATCAACAAGTCTTCCGTAATCGTATACTCGATATGTTGTATTACAGTTTTGTTGAACCTCTGCGAGAAGAATACCGCCACCGATTGCGTGGAGAGTACCGGCGTTTATAAAGAAAACATCACCTTTTTTTACGTTTACTTTGTTAACATGTTCAAGGAATGTATTATCTTCAATAGATTTTTTAAATTCATCACGGGTTAACTCTTTATTAAAACCATAAATAAGCTGAGCACCCTCGTCACAATCAAGAATATACCAAGCTTCTGTTTTACCGTAGCTGTTTTCATATTTTTTTGCATAGTTATCATCGGGATGAACCTGAACAGATAAATCAGATTTAGCATCGATAAATTTTATAAGAAGCGGAAATTCTTCATATTTTTTTCCTTTTGTACCAAGGAATTCTTTATTTTCTTTTACAAGCGCAGTAAACGATTTACCTGTAAATTCACCATTCACAACAATATTATCGCCATCATTTCTTGCGCAAAGCATCCACGCTTCAGCTATATTATTAAGCTCGGATTTGAAGCCAAAATCATTTTTTAAACGATTTCCACCCCAAACAATTTCTTTGAAAATAGGTTGTAATTTAATAGGATAGTTCATTATTGTTCCTCCGTTTAATTCTGTTGGCTTGTCCCGAGTTCAACAGCAACAACATTTTTAATTTCTTTCTTTTCAATAAAAGGTACAGAAGAGGATTTTATATCAATTCTGTCATAATATTCCTTAAATCGAATAGTGAACCTGATTTTTCGTTTACATTTCTTACAAAGGAAAACAGCCCTGAATGATTGATTAATAACTCGCCAATCAGTGATTCTTTCGCAGGTAGAGCCGCACACATCACAAAGGCAAGTCATTTTTGACTTATCTATGAGAGGGCTGTTTATATCGGTTATAACTTTCGGCTTGAATGTTATTTTTGAATAGAAAGAATTATCGCAAACCAAGGTATAAGATTTCAACATGTTTTCGTTAAATATTTTTCTGAATAAATCAGCAGTAAGCTTACTATCATCTAAAGCTCTATGGAGGGAGTAATCTTCAAAATTAATTCCGAGCTTTTCAGCCGCCGCCGAAAGACCTATCTGATCTGCTTTTGATATATTCATAAAAGCCTGTGCATATTTTTGAAGATTCACATAGTTGCTTAAAAAAGGAATAAAAGAAATACCGTTAAAATATTTAAAGTTTTCAATTAAAACTCTGATATCAGTATCCCCCCAGGTCAAAATAATATTTTCCTCGTGTGAAACCCATTTTCTGAAATTGGACATAGCCTGAGAAAAGGGGGTACCGCTACTGATATCGTCATTTGTAATGTTTGTAAGCTCTTTGACACGTGCATGGAGTTTTTTACCCAACTGTGCTTTAATGAAAACCGAAAATGTGTCAACAATATCGAGATTGCTGTTAAGCTTAACAGCACCAATCTCAATAATTTCATTCATAAAACCTTTTTTCTTTTTGCAATAGGTGTTATTCCATTCAAGGTCCAAAATGATATAATTCACAGAAAAAATCTCCTACATCCAAAAACTGAACTTTGACCGCTCATTAAGAACGGTCAAAAAACATTATTATTCCAAGCCTTCTGCATCATATAAAAATGCAGTTTCGAGAAGAACTTCCGCACCGGCTTTAAGTGCTTCGGGAACAAGAGTATCAGGTGCATCCAATCTTGTGTGATAATATCTTGGCGGAGTGGGATCCATAGCAGCAAAGCCGGTAGCCTTTATTCCCTTCTGAGTGAATGCGGCAGCATCACAAGCACCAAGATAAATTGAAGCATAGGGAATATCATAACCACAGTTAAGAGCAGCCTTTTTAACAAGTGCTTTAGCCTGTCTGTCATGCTTCAAAGTACCGCTTAAATCTCTGTCATAAACCGCCATATCTTTAAGGTCACGCATTGTATCGCAAGCAACAACAACTGTTTCAATTTCTTTGAGCTCTTTCTCGTGAGCTTTAGCATATGCTTTTGCGCCGCGAAGACCGGCCTCTTCAGAACCGGAAAGAATAACACGAACCTCTGTATTTTCAAAACGAACATCAGCTTCATCCATTAATTTGAGAACAGACATGGCAGAAAGGCAACCTGAAAGGTTATCATTTGCACCGGGAACGCTTTTGGTATAGCTCTGGAAGAAAAGGAAACCTATGTAAGGAATAATAAATACACAGAGAATAATACCTACAACAAAGAAGAATTTTTCTGCGCCTTCGCTTGCAGGACCATGCAATCCGATTGTAAGATGCTTGATTAAACTTGCAGCACAACAAGCAATAAGACCAACAACTGCTGGAATAAGAAAAAGCTTCATTCCTGTACCGCCAAGCTTGTAGTTGAGAATCCATTCATACTGTGAGTCGGAGTGTCCAACAAAAATTATTCTCTTTTTTACTTCACCTGTAGGTTTACGAGTTGCGATTAAATTATGAGAAAGATGACCTTTGAAAAGAGGGTCAATAAATTGCTTATACATTAAAAACTCAAGCACAAGTGGAATAAAACCGAGAACTGTAAGAAAAAAGCTTACAAGAGGGTAACTGAAATAGAATATTGTAGCAAAAATTGCCATTGCAACAGTAAAGGGAATAAAGCCCATAAATGCCTGACGATGAACAATAAATTCCTCGAAAGAAACATCATCAGACCATTTTTTTAAATCCTCACCCATTGATTGCTGAGCTGCATACTCTTCCTTGCTACCTGGTGCACGAGGTCCAATTTTTTCACAGATTTCAGTGATCTTTTTCACCATATAGTCTGTATTGGCTTCAAGGTTAATTCTTGCCGCATCAAGTTTACTAAAAACTGTTTTCATTGAAATCACCTTCAATTTCCTAAATACATAGAATAAATATAACATATAATATTCCTTTTTACAACAGTTAATCTAAAAGAATTTATGTTGATTTTAGAATGTTTATATTGTAAAATGTTGTTATAAAATCAAGGTGGTGTTCTTATGATTAACGATTCTAAAGTTCTATTTTACAAATCTGCTGCTAAAGAATGGCTGCAAGCTATGCCATTGGGTAATGGTTTTCTTGGTGCTATGGTTTATGGCAGAACAGACAACGAAACAATTGCAATGAACTCAGACACTCTTTGGACAGGCTTTCCCCGCCCCTCTCAGGTTAAAGAGGGTGCAAATGAAGCCTTTATTAAAGCCAGAGATTTAGCAATGACGGGAGAATACAGAAAAGCTCAGGACATTATTGAAGACAAGGTTCTTGCACACTGCTCTCAGGCATATATGCCTCTTTGCCACATTAAATATAAATTCAAAAACACTTGTATTTTAAAAAATTATGAAAGACAGCTTGATTTAGAAACCGGAATCAATACTGTTACATATTCACGCGGAAAATCCAAATTTAAAAGAGAAAGCTTCGTTTCAGCTCTTGAAGACGCTTTCATTGAGCAAATTTCCTGTAATCAGAAAGCATTAAATTTTGAAATTTCACTTACTACACAGCTAAAAGGCAATTCTTTCTGTGAAAATGGTGTAATTATTCTTGATGGTATGGCTCCGTCTGACTCACCAGCCAATCAGGATACATATGCTCGTCTTGATGCACCTCAATATCCTGATGACCCTGCTCTCCAAGGTACTCATTTTCGCTGCGCTTTAAAGGTTGTGACAGATGGCAAGGTCGAATATAAAACAAAATCAATTGTTATTTCAGGCGCTAAAAAAGCAACAGTTGTTTTCTGTACAGAAAACTCATTCAATGGCTATAATAAACACCCCGTGTTAGAGGGTAAGGAATTTAAGAGTGCTTGTCTTGAGAAGCTCGGTAGAATTAATGAGAATAATTTTGACAGTATGAAAACTGCTCATATTGAAGATTTCTCAAGCTATTTCAATAGAGTGAACTTTGATATCGGTTCTGATAAAAAGGGTGATATTCCTACTGACAAACGTCTTATTAAGCACAATAAAGGCGGAAATGATATTGCACTTTATACCCTTATCTTCAATTTTGGCAGATACTTGGTTATTTCCGGTTCGAGGGCAGGTTCTCAGGCGACAAACCTTCAGGGTATCTGGAACGATAAGGTTTCTCCTCCTTGGAGCTCAAACTACACAGTTAACATCAACACAGAGATGAACTATTGGCCCGTTCTCCCCTGCAACCTTGCAGAATTCAATCAGCCTGTAATTGATTTGGTTAAGGATTTATCTGTTAAGGGTGAAAGAACTGCAAAAGAGATATATGGTGTTCGTGGTTTCTGTGCTCACCACAATGTTGATATTTGGAGATATACTGACCCTGCTGCAGGCGATGCTCAATGGGGCTTCTGGAATATGTCTGGTGCATGGCTGTGTCAGCATGTTTTCAACCATTATTTATATACAAATGACAAGCAATTTTTAAAGGAAACTGCATACCCTATTATGAAAAAATGTATACAGTTTATTCTTGATTTACTCATTGAAGATAAAGATGGTTATCTGATTATGGCACCCTCAACATCACCTGAAAATGAATTCCTTATTGACGGTGTTGCGATGAGCCTTAGTGAGACCACAACAATGACAATGAGTCTTGTTAAAGAGGTGTTTGCAAACACTATTAAAGCAGCAGATATTCTCGGAGAAAATGACGAAGATATTCAGGCTATGAGAAAAGCATTTCCAAGACTTTTACCCTTTAAAATCGGTAGTCGCGGTGAGCTTCTCGAATGGTACAAAGAGCTTAAAGAGCATGAACCTGACCACAGACACAAATCACATCTTTACGGACTTCATCCCGGCAATCTTATTACGCCCGATGAAACACCGGATTTAGTTCAGGCTTGTATCCGTTCACTTGAACTTCGAGGCGATAATGGCACAGGCTGGAGCTTAGGCTGGAAAATCAATATGTGGGCTCGTCTTTGGGATGGCGACCACGCTTTAAAGCTTCTTGATATGCAGTTGCGTCCCGTTCCTGCTGTCAGAAACGTAAGGTATCGCGGTGGCGGAACTTACCCCAATCTTTTTGATGCACATCCCCCGTTCCAGATTGACGGTAACTACGGTTGTACCGCAGGTATTGCAGAGATGCTTCTTCAGTCAAGAGAAGGCAAAATCTTCCTTCTCCCTGCTCTTCCATCTTCATGGAAAAATGGTAAAGTTACAGGACTTAAAGCAATCGGCAATATCACAGTTGATATTGAATGGAAAAACGGCAAAATGGTTAATTATAACCTTGATGGTAATACAGAAGGCTTAGAAATATATTGTCAAGGCGAGAGAATCTAAAAGTTAAAGGAGAGGTTTTTAAAACCTCTCCTTTTTGGATTATTATGTCATAATTTTAAATGTATAAACTAAAATTAGTTTAAGACAATTTGTCACAATCTTTATAGATATCAGCACCAATGTTTTTTACACTGTCAGGTATTTTAACTGACGTTAAGTCATCGCAATCCGAAAATGCCATATCTGCTATTGTAATAGTACCATCTGTTACTTTATAATCACCTTTTATAGTTGTTTTTGCGCGGATAAGATGATTGCCGATATAAAGCACTTTTTTCTCCCAGTTTTCTTTATTTGAATAAAATTCAGTATTATAAAAAGCAACATAACCAATACTTTTAATACTATCAGGAAGAGAAATAGAGGAAAGATTTTTGCAACCACAGAATGCACCATATCCAATACTTTTTGCACCGACAGGAACTTTAATCTCAGTAATTTTTTTACAATTATTGAAACAAAACATACCGATTGAAATAATATTTTTCGGCAACTTTACATCAGTTAATGATGAACATCCGTAAAAGCAATAGTCACCCAAATATTTAACTGATTCACCAAATTTAACTTTTTGCAGATTATAACAATCGCTGAAGGCACTTTCATCAAGCTTAGTAACCCCATCAGGAATTACAACAGAGGTAAGAGTTGAACAATCGGAAAATGCATAATAACCAATAGTCTTCACTGAATCAGATATCTTTATGGAGGTTAATGATGAGCATCCACGAAAGCAATGTGCTGATATAGAGGTTACACCTTTACCTATTGTTGCTTTTACTAATTTGAGACAATAGCTGAAAGCGCTCTCGCCTAATCTGGTAACACTATCGGGAATTACCAGAGATTTAAGATTTGTGCAATCCGAAAATGCGTAATCACCAATAATTTTTACAGTGTCAGGTATTTGAATTTTCTTAATAGATTTGCATTCAGTGAAAGCAAATTCACCGATTTTTGTAACGCTATCAGGGATTACAACATTTTCTGCCAATTCATCATTAATATATAACTTTTTTGAGTAATTAACCGGTGTAGACAACCAGTTTTCAAACCGTATATTACACCAAGCGCCTAAATCAGTAATATTAACCTTTTCGATTTCAAGGCAAGACTCAAATGCATCTGAATCAATTCTTTCCACACCTTTACCAACATAAAGCGTTTTTATATCAAAACAGTCAAGAAATGCCTCGCGACCTATATTTTTAACACTATCAGGTATAACAACAGATTTAATGCTTTTTCTTTTGGAAAATGCTTTATCTGCAATAGTAATGGTATCTTTTTTTATTTCATAGTCACCTTTTAAAGATTTTCTAGCTCTTATCAGATGTTTACCAATATATAAAGCAGATTGCTCCCAATTATCTCTGTCATTGTAAAAAGCAGTATCATAAAATGCAAGGTAACCTATACTTTTTACTGTATCAGGGATTATAATTGAAGTTATAGCTTTAGTTCCTCTGACAGCATTTCGAGGAATTCTTTCAACAGAATCACCAAAAACAAGTTTAATTCCTGCGTTTGTTGTTCCGGCATCTCCAAATATTTCTGCACATGATTTTAAATCCTTGACATTTTTTGCATTCCAATAAACCCTTTTGAGACTTGTGCAATCTTCAAATGCATTCCATCCGATACACTCAACACCTTTTCCAATCGTCACGGATTCAAGGGATTCACAACAGGAAAATGCCCAGCGACCAATTTCTTTTACGCTATCAGGAATTACAATTTTTTCAAGTAAACTACAATCAGAGAATGAGCGGTATCCAATTTTTATAACACTATCAGGAATTTTTACTGACTCAAGATTATCACACCGCTAAAAGCATAGTCAGCAATTGTTATTGTATTGCTTTTAATTCTATAATTCTCTTTTACAGAGCGTTTTGCTCTTATGAGATGATTACCTATATAAAGCACCTTTTCGCTCCAATTGTTAGAATCGTTATAGTACCCTGTATCATAAAAAGCATTTTCTTCAATAAGTTCAATACTATCGGGAAGTGATATTGAAGTAAGGTTTTTGCTGTAAGCAAAAGCACTATAGCCAATCTCTTTTACACTCTCGGGAATTGTGATTGACTTTATTTTTTTGCATTTATAAAAGCCATTCCCCGATATTCTGATAACCGGCTTGTTTTTGTATGTAGCCGGGATAACAACATCTCCGCTTATAGTATTACTGCTTGCTTTAACCGAATAAGATTTTTTGTCCTTACTCAACACAAAGGTTAAGTTGTTTTTGCTTGCTGCAGCCACATCCAAAGGTATACTTGTTAATATACAGAAAGACATAGTAATTGTTAGAATAAAGGCAAAAATTCGTTTCATAATACCACCTCAAAATATATAAAATAGAAATTTCCGCGAATTTAATATCAAATACCAAATCTCTCTTTAATAGCCTGAGTAAAAGCATACATCTGCTCTATTTCAAGTCTTCTGCTTTCAGTAAGCTCTTCAGGATTTCTTGTTCTTGTGTTTATGCCAATATTAACACCATCAAGGCTTACATAATATTTTGCGTTTACAGGGTAGCATTGACATTCTGTAACTGAGAAATAGCCAACCATGTTCTGTAAGAATTCTGCTTCTTCTTCATTCCCATCTTTATGTGCCTTAATAAGCTGAACATAAAGTTCGGGATGGAAGTTTGCCATAACGCCTGAATAACCGAGAGCACCCATTTTAATGCTTTCCAAAAGAGTTGCAGCATTAGCATTGAAGAGCTTAACACTTGTTCCGTTAATAATATCAAGTTTCTCCTTAAGCTCTGAAAGGCTACAGCAAGTATCTTTAATAAACTGATAATTACCGCTTTCAACCATTTTCTTTAAAACATAGGGTGAAATTTTACGTTTATAAGGATAGGGGCATTCATAAACACCCAAAGGAATTTCGGGAAGCTGTGATGCTACATATTCCATATTTTTTAAATACACATCATCGTCTTCATCCTCTTTAGCAAAGCGGTTAGAAATGAAAACATACGCATCAATACCACATTCAATAAAGGCCTTTGCTTCCTTAATCTGAGTATCTAAATCATCTGCAGTATGACCTGATGCAACAATTGACATACCCTCGGGCTTGTTTGCCATAATGAATTTTAAAAGCTCAAGGCGTTCCTCAAAGCTTAAAAAGAATATTTCACTACTCTGACAAATAGCAAAAATACCATCAACACCTTTATTTTTATACCAACTCAAAAGCTCTTTTACACCATTATAATCAATTTTATTATCATCAGTAAAAGGTGTTATCATTGTTGGGTAAACACCATTATTAATTTCTTTCATAACGTCACTTCCTATTATTTGTTTTGAAATATAATAACACATATTTATTTTAAAATAAATAGACTTTTATCATTTTTACTGCTATAATAGGTAAAAAACTTTTCGGGAGAAGAAAATGAATATAAGAAAATATCAGGATAAAGACTTTGAAGCAACAAAATATGTTTGTGTTCATGATATGATTGGCAAAAAAGGCTGGGAAACCGTATTAGAATATGTTGAAATAATGTTCTGCCGTTATTACCTAGAAAAAGAGCCTGAAAATTGCTTTGTTGCGGTTGATGAAAGCGATAAACCTATAGGTTATATTTATGGCGTTAAGGATTATGACAGTTATCAAGCTAATTTCTCGGAATATATCAATGCAGTAGCGGTTATTGAAGATAGAAGATTTTTAGCTGAGGCTCTTACAGAAATGTATGACCACGCAATTTATAAAAAGGACTACCCTGCCCATCTTCATATTGATATTCTTCCCGAGTATCAATCAAAGGGTATCGGCTCAAAGCTCATTAAAGCCTTCTGTGACCACCTTAAAGCATCAAATATTAAAGGGGTTATGTTGATAGTCGGAACTGATAACGATGGGGCAAGACGATTTTACGAGCGAAACGGTTTCACTCTTCTTCAGGAGAAACCAACAGGCGCTGCTTATGGCATGAAATTATAATAAAAAAGCGAAATGCAGTAGGTTCATCCCTACTGCATTTTTTGTATTTTTGCTTAATAGATTATTGTTCTGTGATTGACGATTTTCACAACCAAAAACCGCCCTGACTTTAAGTTTTTAAAAGCTGAAAAACCTTGATTTACAAGGGTTTACGGCTCAATCATAGAACCGTCCCCTGATTGGTTCTCCCCTGATTGGTTCCCTGATTGGTCTCTATTAGCTATAAAGCAATAATTAATACCAAGAAGCCCTTCGTTAACACCTATACTTATGTTATCACCTACATAATAACTTGTGTAAACGTCTCCTTTAGCAGAAACATTAATGAGACCATATTCCTTTGTGTTTATTTCCAGAAATGAGAACGGATAGGTACCAAACCATGTTCCGTTAGCATATTTTTCAACAATATTACCTGTTATAAATTTTGGCTCACTAAAATCTAAGTACTGATTAACAAATAAAAGTTGACCTAAAATTATAAGAAAAGCACACAATAAAGCTACGCATTTATGTAAAATCTTTTCTTCACAAAAAGCAAACATAACCGATAAAGGTAAAATAGCAACCACAATCGTAAAAAACACAAGCCTGCTTATGCTTGTACATAAAGAAATGTTTTCCATTATGCAAAGAGCAATAATTATGGCACCCCAAGGTGCACAAATGTTTTTTAAGTGATGAAGTTTCTTTATCGTGTGAGTTAATATGAATAATATTATTGATCCTATAGAAAACAGAGAAATAAATACACAGATATAAGCGTTGTATCTCAGTTTGATATAAACCAAAAGTAATATAGTGTTTACAACGAAATACAGAACTTTTAATATGTGGACCGTTTTCACCTTATTTTTATCACCTCGTTGTATACATTCCAATCCGTTACATAATCGAGTATCAGCGCAATTAATGACCCTAATGTTAGCATTCTACCAATAAAATAGATAGGACAGGGGATAGGACAGGGGACGGTTCTATGTCTTGGTTGTTTTTTCATAAAACAATCCCCTATTCCTATTAAAATTTCAAATCAAAAACCTTTGTTTAAAAGGATTTTCATAACTTTCAAAAACAGGACACAGAACCGCCCCTGATTTTAAATTTTAAAAGCTGAAAAGCCTTAATTTACAAGTGTTTACGACTCAATCATAGAACCGTCCCCTAATTGGTTCGTTTCCCCTGATTGGTCTTGTCTAAAACATCCAGAGAATCGGGTACTATAGAATCTGCAATTTCTTCTATATCTACTGTATCTCTGTAAAAATATTGGGTAAATGTTAAATGTTTTATCGGACCTAATATTTTAACATCTTTATAATTATACTTTATAAAAATACGCGTATCATCTTTAAAAATTCTTATATCGCCAACACATTTTTTAGGCATCCCATAAATATCCCTAACACATGCCACCCGGGTACACAACGCAACGGTTGTTCCGTCTTCGATTATCAATTCGAATTTATCTTTATTATTTAATATTTTCTTTTTTTCTTCTTCATCAATTTTAGATACTGAAACAGTTCCGTAATACCCGTCACAATCGAACTCGTAGATACTATATATCTGAGGTATATCTGTTTCGGGTAAATATTTACCGGATATAACATCAATACCTTTCGATATATTTTTGTCTATTCTAAGCTTTTTTATATCTAAAGAAATAAAAGATAAAAAAAGAAAAACAATACAAACAAAGATAATAATTATGTTAATAAACTTTTGCTTTTTAGCAGGTTTAGCTTTCACCAGTGTTTTAATGGATATACCTAATAAAACAACAATAATTATCAAAACCACAAATCTAAAAACAATACCAAACATTAAATCACACCACCATTTTGTGCATTTGTGAATGTTTATACTTAAAAAGTACGTTTCGTTATTTAATTATATTCTATCAAGAATAAAAAGTCAATTTTTCCCTATTATAGAAAAAGTCGGTTGCGCTTGGCAACCGACTAAAAAATTATTTTATAACTGATTCTTCCCATGAAGCGTAGGGCTCGATGCCGAAGATTTTTGCAACTGTGGGAGCAACGTTTGCGAGACCGAATGCGCCATCCTTAACCTCATAAGCATTTTTGCTGTAAATGATAAAAGGAACTTCGTTAAGAGAGTGTGCAGTTCTGGGAGCAATGTTACCCTTTTTGTCCTTTTCAAGCATTTCGTCAGCGTTACCGTGGTCAGCAGTAATAAGAACTGTTACACCACATTTATCTGCAACCTTAAGAACTCTTGCAAGACCA
>JAZUOL010000114.1:0-22152 GCA_045604605.1 Acutalibacteraceae bacterium
TGCCCTTCTTGCCAAACCCTTGTCTGAGTGCGTAAGAATTCACTCAACATCAGGTACAACAGGTAAAAGAGTTATGGCTTATTACACCCAACACGATATTGATTTATGGGAAGATTGCTGTTCTCGTGCATTAGTTGCAGCAGGTGCAACAAAAGACGATGTGTGCCATGTTGCTTATGGTTACGGTCTTTTCACAGGTGGTGCAGGTCTTAACGGAGGTAGTCACAAAATAGGTTGCCTTACAATTCCGATTTCTTCAGGTAACACAGAACGCCAGATTATGTTTATGCAGGATTTGAAATCAACAATTCTTTGTTGCACACCTTCTTATGCAGCATATCTTGGCGAAACTATGAAAGAAATGGGGCTTACACCTGACCAGATTCCGCTTAAAGCAGGTATCTTTGGTGCTGAGGCCTGGAGTGAAGAAATGAGAAGAGATATCGAGAAAACCCTCGGTATCAAGGCTTATGATATTTACGGCCTCACAGAGCTTTCTGGTCCGGGTGTTTCCTTTGAATGTTCAGCTCAGACCGGTATGCATATTAATGAAGACCATTTTATTGCTGAAATTATTGACCCTGAAACTCATGAGGTTCTTCCCGAAGGTTCAAAGGGTGAGCTCGTTTTTACGGCTATTACTAAAGAAGCTTTTCCGATTCTTCGTTACAGAACTAAGGATATCTGCATTCTCAAGCGTGAGAAATGCTCTTGCGGTCGTACATTTATTAAAATGTGCAAGCTTATGGGCAGAAGTGATGATATGCTTATTATCCGTGGCGTAAATGTATTTCCGTCGCAGATTGAAACAGTTCTTCTTAATCAGGGCTATTCTGCTAACTATCAGATTATAGTTGATAGAGTTAAGAATACCGATACTCTTGATGTTCATGTTGAAATGACTCCTGAAATGTTTACTGATAATATGGGCGAAATTGACCGCAGACAAAAAGAGATTGTTGATGGTCTTCGTTCTATGCTTGGTATTTCGGCTAAGGTTACTCTTGTTGCACCGAAATCAATTGTTCGCAGCGAGGGTAAAGCAGTCCGCATAATTGATAAGAGAAAAATATAAGGGGGATTTGATATGAGTATTAAACAGATTTCCGTTTTCGTTGAAAATAAGCCCGGTTCAATGAGTGCTATGACAAGCGTTCTTGCTGAAAATGAAATTGATATGAGAGCCCTTTCGCTTGCTGAAACAGGAGATTTCGGCATTGTTCGTATCATAGTTAAAGACCTTTATAAAGCAACAACTGTTTTAAAGGATGCAGGTTACATTCATTCTTTAACTGATGTTTTGGGCGTTAAAATTCCTGATGTTCCCGGTGGTCTTAACAAGGTTTTAACCATTCTTGAAGGTACCGGTATCAATATCGACTATATGTATGCCTTTATGGGAAATGGTGTAACAAAACACGCTTATATGATATTCCGTGTTGAAGATGTCCAGACTGCCCAGAACGCACTTGTTGAAAAAGGTATTCATATGATTACAAAAGAAGACATTGAAAAATTATAATTCAATATAAAATTGACCTATCGCATTTTTTGGCGATAGGTTTTTTATATTATTGAAAAATTTGGTTAATCTATCATTGAAAGGATGATTTTAATGATAGAACAAGATACAATAAAACTTCTTCGTGAATGTGATGCAGGAGTTAAAATGGGAATTTCTTCAATTGATGATGTATTGGATGATGTGAAATCAGTTAAGCTTAAGGAATATCTTGTTAACTGCAAGAATGAACACATTGAGCTTGACAGAGAGATTAATCAGCTCTTAGACAAATATCATGATGATGGCAAAGACCCTAATCCGATGGCTAAAGGTATGAGCTGGATTAAAACTAATATGAAGCTTGCTATGAAAGAAAGCGACGAAACAATTGCAGATTTAATGACTGATGGTTGCAATATGGGTGTTAAATCTCTCAATAAATATCTTAACCAGTATTGCGCTGCTGATGAGGTTACAAAAGATATTGCAAAAAGACTTATTAACCTTGAAGAAAAGCTTACGATTGATATAAGAAAATATCTTTAAAATGTTAAATGCTACCGACTTTAATCGGTAGCATTTGTAATTATTTCTGTAACTTCTTAATAATAGCTTTGCAGTCCTCTAAATCCATAATCTTCGGAACAGGGTAGAGGGGATTGCCTTCCATAAGGGCTCGTTCTGCAATAAGCTGAATATCTTCATCCTTAATCTGCTCGAATTTATCGGGAATACCCATTGTTTCGTTGAGCTTTCTGATAGCTGCTATGAAGTTCTTTGCTTTATCTCTGTCGCCTTGAGCTGCACCTGAAACACCTGCAACATCAGCAAGCTCTGCTAATCTCTTATATGCAGATTCGCCGAAATAATCAAGAACATAGGGGAGAATTACTGCATTTGCAAGACCGTGAGGGATGTTATACATACCGCCGAGATTATGAGCAATAGCATGAACATAACCAACATAAGCTCTTGTGAAAGCAAGACCCGCGTGGAATGAAGCAACAAGCATATTTTCTCTTGCTTCAACATTTTTACCGTCTTTATAAGCTGTTTCAATATTTTCAAAAACAAGCTTTGTTGCTATGATTGCATCTTTTTCTGTCTGTTTGGTGTTACTGTGACCTATGTAAGCTTCAACAGCGTGTGTAAGAGCATCCATACCTGTTGTTGATGTAATATGAGGTGGAAGACCAACTGTAAGCTCAGGGTCAAGAATTGCATATTTTGGACGAAGAACGGGGTCCATAATAGAATTCTTTTCGTGAGTGTCAGGGTTTGAAATAACTGCTGCGATGGTGCATTCAGAACCTGTACCTGCAGTTGTAGGAACTGCAAAGAAGGGCGGGAGTTTCTTAAGAATTTTAAGAACGCCTCTCATATCAGATGGTGTCTGCTTGGGTTTAACAACTCTTGCTGCGGTAACCTTTGCGCAGTCCATAGGAGAACCGCCACCGAAAGCGATAAAGCCTTCGCAACCATTATCCTTGTACATTTTAAGAGCATCTTCAACATTATAGATAGTCGGGTTAGGTTGTACACTGTCGAAAACAGAATACTTAATGCCTTCTGCTTCAAGAGCCTCGAACAAGGGATTAAGAAGACCCAAACCCATAAGACCTTTATCAGTTACAACAAGAACATTGTTAACGCCTTCGCTTTTAACGATTTTGGGCAATTCTTTAACTGAACCTGCACCTTTAATAAGCTTTGGTGGAGTCCAGTCAAGGAAGTTAACCGCAAACTTCATTGTTTTCTGATAACCTCTGTAATAAGCGTGTTTTAAACTCATAATATACCCTCCGTTTGTTATTTATTACCAGTTATTTTTTCTTTCAAATCTGCAAATAAATCTTCAAGAAGTTTGTCTTGCTTAGCCATTCCGTCTCTTAAAAAGGGGAAGGCTTTAAACAATCTCTGTTTCGATTTGCTTTTTATATCTTTAAAATCGCATTTGAATTTATCATACTTAGAACGTAATTCATTGAATTTTTCATCAAGTTCCTTTTTGATAGCTTCGGATTCGTCCTCGGATTTACCGCCAACTGTTGAATAAACCTGAATGGCAAATTCGCTTATTTCCTCAGATAGCTTCATAAATTTGCTTGATATATCGCGAATACCTAAGGCATGAATTACTGTATCAAGTAAATCAAATGCAAAAACTGTGAGGAAAATATAAGTTAAAATGTTTCTTGAACTTTCGCTGACCTGACCAACAAGATAAAGATTCATAATTGGTTCTAATATGAATACGAAAAGACAGGAGCAGGTACCCCAATAGAAGGTGTGCGTTAAACAAATTCTTCCTTGGATATTAAACTTTTTGTTAGAATAATCCCACCATCGAGCATTGAAAAGCTTTTCCATTATATAGCTAGTCATAAACTCAACTATATCACAAAGAATTGCACCTGCAATAAAAATCAAAAGTTCATTAATATAAAGATTTTCGGTTATATGTCTTAATGGGAGCAGGCATGTCATCATAACAAGACCGCCTGTGCCGTAGATAGGGCAGATGGGACCTCTTAAAAAGCCTCTGTTAACCCATTTTTTAGGGCGGATAGAACAGTAGCAGGATTCAAAGAACCAACCGATAAAGCTATAAAAGAAGAAATAAAAGATATAATCTAAAACTGAATATTCTAACATTTTATTCTTCACCGCCTATTCCGGTCAGACTATGGAACTTTTTGCGATATTTTTCCGAAGAAGAATAAATCATTTCAATAGTAGCGCAGTATTTGTCCATAGATGTGACTACGAAACTTTCAAGATACTTTGGTGGAACAATAGTCAAAGGCCACATATGTTTTTTTATTATATCTTCTTCTTTTTTGTTTAATGTTCCACAAAGATAGTAAGCATTTTTCAACGCTGTACCGGGATGTCTATAACCATGTAACTTGTGACTCAAATCATCTTCTCGCCAGTCGTAATAGAATAAATCGTGCATTGTTGCGGCTCTTGCTGTGCTTTCATAGTCAAGCCCAAGTTTACGGGAAACAAGAAAGCTTAAATAAGCAACGCTTCTGATATGCTGAAGTCTGTTAATTTTGAAATGCTGTTCAAAACCGCTTAGCTGCTGAAGCTGGGGAGAGTTGTAAATATCACCGGCATATTTCAAATAATTTTCCCAATCCGGTGTGTCCATTCGATAAGATGATATGTAAGCCTTATATAACTTACTCATAATTATTTAACAATCTTGTGGAATACTTTTTTACCCTTTTTGATAATTACATAACCTTTTTCAAAATCAGAAAGGGGAATGATGTACATGGGGTCGGTAATCTTAACGTCATCAACACTTACGCCACCCTGTTGTATAAGTCTTCTTGCTTCTCCACGAGAGGGGCAAAGGCTTGCTTTGCATAAAGCGTCAATAATACCAAGACCATCTGCAGAGAAATCATCGGCAGCAAGCTCTGTTGAAGGCATATTTTCTGCGTTACCTGCACCACCGAATACAGCTTTTGCTGCTTCCTGTGCTTTGGTTGCTTCTTCTTCACCATGAACAAGATTTGTAAGTTCAAATGCAAGAATTTCTTTTGCTTTATTAAGCTGGCTACCTTCCCATTTATCCATTTCGTCAATCTGTTCAAGAGGAAGGAAGGTAAGCATTCTGATGCATTTGAGAACATCATCATCGGAAACGTTTCTCCAATACTGATAGAATTCGTAGGGTGAGGTCTTGTTGGGGTCAAGCCAAACAGCGTTACCTGCAGTTTTACCCATTTTCTTGCCTTGAGAGTCGGTAAGAAGGGTAATAGTCATAGCGTGTGCATCTTCACCTAATTTACGACGGATAAGCTCTGTGCCTCCAAGCATATTGCTCCATTGGTCATTACCACCGAACTGCATATTACAACCATAATGCTTGAAGAGATAGTAGAAGTCGTAGCTCTGCATAATCATATAGTTAAATTCAAGGAATGAAAGACCGTTTTCCATTCTTTGCTTGTAGCATTCTGCACGAAGCATATTATTAACTGAGAAGCAAGCACCAACTTCGCGGAGAAGTTCAACATAGTTAAGGTTAAGAAGCCAGTCCGCATTGTTAACCATCTGTGCTTTACCTTCACCGAATTCAATAACACGCTCCATCTGACGTTTAAAGCATTCTGCATTGTGGTCAATGTCTTCTTTAGTAAGCATTTTTCTCATATCGCTTCTGCCGGAAGGGTGACCAATCATAGTTGTGCCACCGCCGATAAGGGCGATTGGTTTGTTACCAGCCATCTGAAGACGCTTCATGAGAGTAAGAGCCATAAAGTGACCTGCAGTAAGACTATCTGCGGTGCAGTCAAAACCGATGTAGAATTTTGCTTTACCGGCATTTATCATTTCACGGATTTCGCTTTCGTTTGTAACCTGCGCGATAAGTCCGCGAGCAACTAATTCTTCATAAATACCCATTGTAAAATCTCCTATGTAAAAATATTTATATAACTTTTCATACAAATATAAGTATATTATAATAAAGCCCGAAAGTCAACACATTGAACATTAAAAGAGTTTTATATTTGTGTAGTATTTTCATTGACAAACGTGATTTTAGGGATTATCATATACTTACGAAACTTCAGGGCGGGGTGGAAGTCCCCACCGGCAGTAAAGTCTGCGAGTCGAAAGACTGATCAGGTGAGATTCCTGAACCGACGGTATAGTCCGGATGAAAGAAGATTTCAAAAGATTAAATCTTTTAATGAAACCTTTTATTTTCGCCCTGAGTCTTTCGGGGCGAATTTTTATTGAAAGGATGATTTTAATGAAAACAAAGTCAAATTACACAAACAAACAAAAGCTTCAAAGACTCACAACAGCAGGTGTTTTAGCAGCGCTTTCACTTGTTCTTATGGTAACAATAAGATTTCCGGTGTTTCCGTCTGCGCCTTTTTATGAAATGGAATTTGCAGATGTGCCGATTCTCGTTTGCTCTGCTGTTTTAGGACCTGTATATGCACTTATAAGCTTATTTGTTGTTTGCCTTGTGCAAACTCTTACAGTCAGCGCTTCAAGCGGTATAATCGGCTTTTTAATGCATTTTCTGTCATCCGGTCTTATGATACTAACCATTTACTTCATCAAAAGAAAAATCAGTGGCATAAAAGGTTCGATAATTTCAGGAATCTGTGGTGTAATTGTTGTAGTAATTGTTATGATACCAATGAATATATGGTTAACCTCAGTATTTATGAATCTTGATTTTAATGCTTTTATAAAAGGGTTCTTAGGCGTGTGCATTGCTTTTAATTTTATAAAAGCAGGGGGGAATGTTATAATTTATAATCTTATTGCTCCTGTAGTTCTTAAAGAATATGAAAAGATTTTTAAAAAGTAAGAATAATATCTTTTTCCCTTGACAAAACTCTATAAAATATATACAATTTATTGGTTAAATCTTCAAATGTATTTTCGGAGGTTGTTATGGTTTTTGAGAAACTCAAAGAGATGATCTGTGATTATTTTGAAATTGAAGAGGAAGAGTTTACAATGGAAGCCTCTTTCCTTACAGACTTCAGTTTTGATGAATTGGATATGGCTGATTTATCAATGGATGTTGAAGATATTTTTGAAGTGGAGCTTTCTGAGGAAGCTCTTGAAAGAATTAAAACAGTTGGCGATTTAGTTAAATATATTGAAGCAAATAAATAATTTATAAAGAGGAAGAAAAAATGGCAGAACAGAAAAAAATGGTTGAAGCAATCACTTCTATGGAGGTTGATTTTGCTCAATGGTACACTGATGTAGTTAAAAAAGCTGACCTTGTTGACTATTCAAGCGTTAAAGGTTGTATGATTATCCGCCCTTATGGCTATGCTATCTGGGAAAATATTCAGAAAATCCTTGATACAAGATTCAAAGAATTAGGTCATGAAAATGTTTATATGCCTATGTTTATTCCCGAGAGCCTTTTGCAGAAGGAAAAGGACCATGTTGAAGGCTTTGCACCTGAGGTTGCCTGGGTTACTCACGGCGGTAGCGAAAAGCTTGAAGAAAAGCTTTGCGTAAGACCAACATCTGAAACACTTTTCTGCGAGCATTATGCTAAAATTATTCAGTCTCACAGAGATTTGCCTAAGCTTTATAACCAGTGGTGCAGTGTTGTTCGTTGGGAAAAGACAACCCGTCCCTTCCTCAGAACAAGAGAGTTCTTATGGCAGGAGGGTCATACAGTTCACGCTACTGCAGAAGAGGCAGTTTCAGAAACTGAGCAGATGCTTAATGTTTATGCAGATTTTTGTGAAAAATCCCTTTGTATGCCGGTTGTTAAAGGTAAAAAGACCGAAAGTGATAAATTTGCAGGTGCAGAGGCAACTTATGCAATTGAAGCGCTTATGCATGATGGTAAAGCTCTTCAGGCTGCAACATCTCACTATTTTGGTGATGGCTTTGCAAGAGCATTTAATATGACCTATCAGGATAAAGAAAACAAGCTTTCCTATGTTCACCAGACTTCATGGGGCTGCACAACGCGTCTTATTGGTGCGCTTATTATGTCTCATGGCGATGATAACGGTCTCGTGCTTCCTCCGGATGTTGCACCGATTCAGGTTGTTATTCTGCCGATTGCTCAGCATAAGCCCGGCGTTCTTGATAAAGCCTTTGAGCTTCGCGATCGCCTTGCAAAGAATTTCAGAGTAAAGGTTGATTCTTCTGATAACTCTGCAGGCTGGAAATTTGCTGAATATGAAATGAAGGGTGTTCCGGTTCGCCTTGAAATAGGTCCCAAAGACATTGAAAATAATCAATGCGTTCTTGTAAGACGTGACAACAGAGAAAAAATATTTGTTTCTCTTGATAACCTTGAAGAAAGCCTTAGCGCAACTCTTAAAGATTATGCGCAAGCTATCTATAATAAAGCCCTTGATAACCTCAATAAACGCACATTCTCTTGCACAACAATTGATGAAATCAATGCAAAGCTCAGCGAAAATGGTGATGGCTTCGTTAAAGCTATGTGGTGCGGTGAAGAGGAATGCGAAGATAAGGTAAAAGAGCTTACAGGCGTCGGCTCACGTTGCATTCCCTTTGAGCAGGAAAACCTTTCTGACATCTGTGTTTGCTGTGGTAAACCCGCAAAGCAGATGGTATATTGGGGAAAAGCTTATTAATATATTCATTTTAATGTTAAAAACCTTGCTACTAAATTGGTAGCAAGGTTTTTGTTTGTATAAAGCTTTGATAGGGTAGGGAGAAGTGTGCAAATAATCAGTATTCTCTGACTAGTGAAATAATTTACATAAATTATTCAAGTTTTACCACGATTAAAGAGTCACTGTCTGTTGATTCGTTAACATAAAAGCTTCCGTATAAATCAAGAGACTCTATATAAACAAGATACTCACCTTTGGAAAGCGTGAAAAGTTCGTTTATGATTCCTGTTTCATCAACTGTTTCTATTAGAGCGAAACCCGTGTAACCAATGCTTACCTCACAATTTGTTAAAAGTGCACCATCTTTATCTATAACTTGTATTTTCAAATCAGAAGCTACATACTCATCGGGAATAAAGTAAATATCGTGTTGCCAGACATTAACCTTTTTGTTATCAGGGGTTAATGTAATTGTTGTTGTGTATTTCTTATAATTATCACATGAGGCTATTAACGTGTATGTACCATAATCTATTTGGATTAAACAACTATTTAAATGCTCACTCTTGCCATCAAAAACCACTGAATTTTTGTCGTCAATAATTGTTATGTAAACAAGTGGTGCGATTGAATCAGAAAAATATGATCTTTCTGATTCCGTAACTACATCGTTTTCATTGTATATGCTGCCTCCACCGGGGGTTCGATACGAAAATCGTCCGTTAAAAAAGGATAATTTTAAATTACCGCTATGTTTATTTTCCGTATTTATTTGAGTGGTGTTTAATGTATTTTCAACAGGTTTTGTTGTCACAACTGGTTTATCTGTTGTCATGACAGGTTTATTTGTTGTCATGACAGGTTTATTTGTTGTCATGACAGGTTTATTTGTTGTCATGACAGGTTTATTTGTTGTCACGACAGGTTTATTTGTTGTCACGATAGGTTTATTTGTTGTCACGACAGGTTTATTTGTTGTCACGACAGGTTTATTTGTTGTCACGACAGGTTTATTTGGTGTCACGACAGGTTTATTTGGTGTAGCAACAGGTTCGTTTGTTGTGAGAGAGGAAATTGATGTTGTATTGTCATGAATAGAATCAATAACATCGGATTCCTGATCATTCAATGGGGGGAAATATATAGAAATAATCAAAGGTATAATAGCAGCTATAATACAAATTAATAAAGTTGCTATAATATGTTTTCTCTTGGCTGAATCATTAAGTGGTCTGGCGATATTATTGTTTTTGTTGTCTTTTATTGTTGATGAGGTATCTGCATTTTCATCAGCTTTCTTTTGAACAAAATATAAAATAGTATTTATTACACCTATAATTATGCCGACTATTAAAATGTATAATAACTTATGATGTTGAACTAATTCAATAAAATTTGAAATCATTTTTGTATGTCCTCCTATACAAATTCATTAGTTTAAAAAATTATCAATTATTGATTCTTTTTACATACATTCACTTTATCACCTTTTTTCTACATATTTTTGCTTATTTCGCTCATATATATATGTTAAAAAATGATAAATATTACAAAAAAAGTAAAAGGAATTTTAAATTATTTTTTTGTTACAAATAAACAAAAAATGATTGAAGTGTGAATTTCACACTTCAATCATCTAAAAGTTGTAAAAAATCAGGTAACAAAAAAGCAGAGAAGCGGTTCTGTCATTGACGATTTTGGCACCACAAAACCGCCCCTGATTTTAAGTTTTAAAATTACGAGAAACCTTGATATACAAGGGCTTACGGCTCAATCATAAAACCGTCACCTGATTGGTTCTTCATCTAATTGACACTACATCGTTATGACCGGAATCATCTGAAACAGTTATAGTGTAATTATCTGGTATATCATCTAAACAAATATACCAAAAATGTTCGTTAAAAACGTTAGTATGCTCTATCTCTTCAAACTCGCTGTTTATCGAATCTTCAACATAAAGCAAGTCATTGTTGTTCATTGAATATTCATCTTGTACAACAGTAATTGCATATTTATCGGAATATTTTCTAACAAATATATTGTATATATTATCTTTGGCTTTATGGTGAAAATAAGCGTTAGCGAACATTTTCTCTGTAACAACGCTCCATCCACCATTGTTTTTAAAAATATATTGACAATTATAAGTGTTTACCTTTGTGTTACAAACAGCTAAAAAAGTGTTATTTGATCCAACCATTTTAAATTCAGTTGTGTTTAATGTTTTTATTATTGCTTCTTCAGGAGAGTTATATTTCTCCGCTTCTACCAAAGGCATATGTAAAAAAATGATTGGTGCTTTTGATAAAAAAGCGCTAATTGCAATGATCAGAAGAACTGCAAGTAAGATAAATTTTGCTTTTTTCATACTATCCTCCAAAATTACACTGGAACAAAAGAAAAAATCAGGGGACGGTTCAATAGAACTAATTATAAATAAGTCTAACAAAATAGTCAACATCTGGAAGAATATAGGTAGGACAGGGGAGAGTTTTGTATTTGATTTTTCTTTACAAAACAATCCCCAAATCCTATTAGATTTTTAAAGCAAAAAACTTGATATACAAGGGCTTACGACTCAATCATAGAGCCGTACCCTGATTGGTCTTGCCCTGTCTTGTGTTACCTTGATTGGTCTTTGCCTTATTGATTTTCCAATATTATTTTGTTATCGTTTACTATTACGCTATACTGTGGATTTAGATTTGTGATATGTGCATAATAGGTAACAAATTTTTTTTCGAGCGAATCATTGTATCTTTCTAATGAAAAGAATCTGGTATTGTATTCATCAGATACAGCTGATTCACCACCATTTATGTCAAGGATGGTTATAAAATAATCACTTGCATCCTTGTATTGGTAAACATATAAAACAACTCCGTTAGAAAGCTTTTGTACTATTCTTTTAGTATTTGAGCCAATTCCTATTTTCCATCCGTCTGCTGTTTTAGGTATAATCAAATATGTGTTAGAGTCGTTCTTGCGATCAATAATAAAATCGCAATCATCTCCCTCTATAATAAGTTCAATATTTGATCTTCCCAAATTATAATACTCATAGGCAGCTTTTGGAGAATCGAAAGTTATAAAAAGATTTTCAAAAGGTAAAAATGTTAACACAACAATCAATAACACCGACAAACTTGTAAAAACAATATATAGTATATGTTTACGAATCGCTTTAAATTTTTTTATAACTATAATTGAACACACAAGAAAAATACAACCCATTATCAATCTAATAATATTATACATTGTGCTATACCCCCTGATTGGTCTCTTATCACTTAATTGGACTCCCATACAGCAATAACTTTGCCGTTTGAGTGAAGCAATGTATGCATTACAAAACTCGGTTCACTATTTTTATGAACTCCTTTTACATGCCAACAGGAATTGATTTCATCAAATGCTACATAGAATTGTATTTCATTTAGTTTATTATAGGCTGTTTCATATTCCAAGTTTTCAAAATGTGGAGTATCTAACCACAAAACCTTTGCTCTTTCAATAGCATCTTCTGATACTTCAATTTTTGCCATTTGGATATCAACCTTATACATTTCACTCTCTGTTTTGAAATCTCTTAAGTCAAATGAAGAAAAATTATCTGAATCTACTTCTTTATTTGATTCGTTTAACTTTAATCTATAAAAATCAAATTCCTTTTGGCAACCAATCTCACCATACCATATTTTAAGAAACTCGTAAAAAACTTTTTCCTCATATACTGTATATTCTTTTTCGTCCAACTGTTTGGAAATTAATTGTAAACAAAACTCGACTTTTTTTTCATTGATTTTTGATGTATTGGAACTATGTTTATAAGGAAAATACGATTGAATTACCTTAAATAGTTCACAACTGTTATTTTCGTCTATTTTGCCTAACTTAAGATAATTTTGATATTTGGTTAGCTCTGAAAGAAAAGCCTTTTCACCTTTTTCTTCATATATGGCATTCAGATATTGAACAACATACAAATCAACATATCCTTCGTATGAACTTGAATCATCTTCTTGAAGTTCAGAATTAATTATATCACTTTGGGTAATTACATCAACAATATCGTATTCTTCAAGCATTATAGAATAATATCTTATAATACTTGAATAATTTTCATCTCCAACCAGTAAATTACACACATTAAATATATTTTGTTTAGTTGGATTTGAATCAAATTTATGCTCTGCTAAAGGCAAGCTTAATTTTGATAATATTGTCAAAAACATAAATGGCAAAGATACAACAAATACCATTACTAAAGCAATTATTATTATTTTTTTGTTTTTCTTCTTAATCAATCATCTCACCTACATCTTTTATCATTTCTGTAAATAAAAGGTCACAAACAAAAATCAGGAGACGGTTCTGTGATTGACGATTTTCACAACCAAAAACCGCTCCTGATTTTAAATTTAAAAAGCTGAAAACCCTTGATTTACAAGGGTTTACGGCTCAATCATAGAACCGTCCCCTGATTGGTTCGGGTAGTAGGTTGTTCCGTCATATTCCAATCCTGTAAGCAAGCCGTTGCAATCGTAGAAATAGAAGATGTTTTTGCTTCCGCGTTTTTCGTAGTGCAATTGGTCGCCGATATATAGGACAGGGGAGAGTTTTGTATTTGATTCTTATTAACAAAACAATCCCCGAATCCTATTAAATTTTTAAAGTGAAAACCTTGATATACAAGGGCTTACGACTCAATCATAGAACCGTCCCCTGATTGGTATTGTCTCCTGTCTTGTCCTAAAAAACAATTGTTTTTTTCACACTCTTTATATTCCGCTTTGCCAAATATGCTTTTTCGTTACAGTCTGACAATATAACCGTATTTAAGTATTTTATAAAATCATTTTCATTATAACTATAACCTATTTTAGAACTTTTTAGATTCAAAAAACATTCTGGTTGTTCATACATCCACTCAAGAAAATTTTCTTGGAGGTTTTCAAAATTATTTAAATAACAATCCGGAATATAAATGTTACAACTATAATAATCAAACTTTAATTTTATATACATAAATTATATAATTACTCAAACAAGTAATATACATGGCCACCCTTTCTATTGTATGTAAAAATCAGGGGACGGTTCTGTGATTGACGATTTTCACAACCAAAAACCGCCCCTGATTTAAAATTTTAAAAGCTGAAAAACCTTGATTTACAAGGGTTTACGGCTCAATCATAGAACCGTCCCCTGATTGGTCTGTATTTGATTTTTCTTTACAAAACAATCCCCGAATCCTATTAAATTTTTAAAGTGAAAACCTTGATATACAAGGGCTTACGGCTCAATCATAGAACCGTCCCCTGATTGGTTTCTGTGACTTTCAATTAGTTCTTTTAAAAAAACATCTTTATGCAGAGGATCAAAAGCAATTATCACAGCATCATCAATACACAACTTTGAAGAATTAGCACTACGATTAGCCAATTTTTTTATTTCTATTTCCGTTTTAGCATTTGATGTTAACACAGCAAATAAATTACCTTTAAAATTCGTAGTATAGTAGACGTTCGAAAAATACGCCCAATTAAATTGTCTATATTTACTATGTTTATCGTTAAATATCAACAGACCAACATCATCAAAAACTACAATTATTTTCGATGAATTATACAATGATTTTGTTAAAAGTAAAAACATTAAACCACTTACAAATAAAAACAAGGTATGAAAACCTATTTGGCTAAAACTAAAACCAAAAACAACAAAAGAAAAAACCGCCATAATTATTGTAAATATAGCAAACCCAAAGTGAGTTCTATACGGTTGATAAATAATTCTATTTAAATCATTCATATCATTACTCCAGCATTAATACTATTTCTTCAGTTTCGCACTCCTCTTTCTCTTAAAAATCAGGGGAAGGTTCTGTGATTGACGATATTCACAACCAAAAACCGCCCCTGATTTTAAATTTTAAAAGCTGAAAAATCTTGATATACAAGGTCTTACGGCTCAATCATAGAACCGTAAACCCTGATTGGTCTCCCATCATAAAACTGTTTACAAATACAATAATAACCTTTTAAGAAAAACTTCAATTAAAAAACTTTTCAATTTTTTTGATAATAGAAAATGGCACGGTCCTATCGTATGTATTATCCCCTGTTTTACCATTGGCTTAATTGATCATACCTAGAGATAACCGATTCTTTCTTAATTATAAGAACAATTATAGTTCCATATATAACCACTGAACCTACAATAAGAATAAGTTTAATTAAATAGTCTTTTAATGGCATTTCATACATCGTTATTTCTTGCTGATCTTGATATTTTATGAATTTTGTTTTCCCAAAATTGAATTTTTTTTCGTATTTGGTTCCATCATTAGTGACAAAAACTGATTTATCATAACGATATTTGTAAAAAGGTTGAATACTATCTGTAATTTTTTCTAATACATTTCCATCTAAATCTGTGAAATATGCGATATTTCCACAAGTTATATACAATGTATTGTTTTCAGTTATTGTAAAATCATAACCTCTGTTTGTTTGTGCCGAAATTGTTTCAACTAATTTCCCATCATTGAATTTTTTAATTTGACCAGAGTAAAAACCGATATAAATATTTTCTTCACTATCAACTGCAAAGCCTTGGTATGAAATGTTATATTTATTGCTTAACAACCCAACAATAGCAAATGCATACGCAACAACCAAAAGAAAAGACAAATAAATAGCAAAAAATTTAGGAAATTTCATGTTTACCACTCCATTATCTTAACACATATTCTATCTATTTCATCATAAATATTTATGCTAGCAACATGTGTATTTGTTATATCTGTATGTATTTCACCTGGCGCAGGAACGAAAAATCAGGGGACGGTTCTGTGATTGACGATTTTCACAACCAAAAACCGCCCCTGATTTTAAGTTTTAAAATTACGAGAAACCTTGATATACAAGGGCTTACGGCTCAATCATAGAACCGTCCCCTGATTGGTCTAGTGTTAAATTTTTAAAGTGAAAACCTTGATATACAAGGGCTTACGACTCAATCATAGAACCGTACCCTGATTGGTTTGTCCCCTGATTGCCTCTCCCCTGATTGGTTTTTGTGCCATTTTAACCCTGATGTGGACGGTAATTTATATCTCGTATAAAGTATTTCGCCTGTTTTAACATCTGAAACACTTATGCTATGAACAGGTGAACCAAAAAGGCTTATATTATAATCGTTAGAATAATAATTATATGAGTAATATTTTCCAACTAATAACTCCTTTGGCTGAGCTTTAAATATTGAAACAACATCATCATATTTCGTTTCATTGTTTTGTGCTAACAAATCAACCATTTCGGTTATATCAGCAAGATTTAATTCACTTATTATCCCATTTGCAGTAGTGTTATTGCAACGAATAGTTTTATCACAATAAAAAACATTAGCATATAATCCACTTATAAATCGTCCAAGTTCAGTTATCTCGATTTCATATGCAATTTCCCACGAAAGCTTAAATGCATAGTCTATGATTTCTTCAGATGTCTGTTGAACAGAGAGATTTACAACGCCTAAAAAGGTTTCTAAAAAATCACTCTTACCAATATAGTTATCAGCAACAAGAACCGCTCTTTGTGCTGTAGAATTATAGTCTTTTAATAAAATAAAGCACAAGGGATACAGTTCGTTTATCTTTGATTTGCTTTCAATATAGTCACGTGGCTGATTCTTTTCTGAATCATACAAAAAAGAATACATATACAGCCATATAAAACTTTCGTACAAATTGGCTACAGATACATCAGTAAAAGTATCATCCAGTTCAAGCCATGCTGATGAAAATTCATTATATAAAATATCTTTGTTATCCGAAAACAAAAACTCTTCTCCGTATGTATTGATATAATTGATATTCATATCATTCATCGAGGCAACAATAACATTCGACAGATTTTTTGGAGTAGGATTTTCCTCGTACGCTTTAATCATTCGGTTCAAATAAACAGTTCTTGAACCGAGGCTACAACTGCATAAACAAACGAGCTGAACAGTAATAACGAGTAAAAGTGATATAATTTTCAATAAACATTTATTCATCAAGGTTTGATGGCTCCTTCCGATGCATAATGTGTTGAAAGTGATGCAAAAGCACTAGCATTTGCATCCGCAAAACGACCTTCAACAAATTTACGAGTTTCTCCTGATAAACAATCCCATTCGCACTTTCCTAAATCCGAATAGCAATCCGAAAACAACTCAATCTCCTGTTTGTACATTGGGATACTATTTTGAACAATTTGGTTATATGTTTGCAACGTAAATGCACTATAATTATCATAACTTACATTATATGAAGTGTTTGTATTCGAATAAAATGCTGCATTATAACAATCTTTTGAAAGTTGAGACATAAGCTCCATTTTTTCCTTTCTAGCGTTTTCTGCATTATATATCGAAACGCCAGAACCAACAACACTAACAGCTCCACCACAAATAGAAGCTGTAGTTTGAACAACAGATGTTTTAGCTAAATCCTTAGACACATCACATACTGCTTTACAAACTTTTGGTGTTAGATAATAATCTTTCACGGAAGTATATATTCCAACTGCAGCTACCGCTATTAATCCTAATACTGCCAGTAGCGGTATATGCCCACTTGGATCACTGTACATAACAGGGTTGTTTTTGCAATACGCAAACATATTGTAACTGAGAACACCTTGACCTGTAGTAATGTATCCATCCGCATTCAAAAACCTACCGGTATTCGGGTCATAATACCTTGACTGGAGATAGTAAAGCCCCGTCTCTCTATCGTAATAATAACCTCTGTAACGAATGGGATTAATCTTTGCAAGATTGAAGTCGGTTATGTCTTTTGTTATTTCGCAGTTACCCCAAGCATCGTATTCGTATTCAACAAGGCAGGTGCCGTTATGGTCGTAGATAGCAACAACATCACCGTTAAGGGTCGTAGCAGGGTAGTAGGTTGTGCCGTCATACTCTAATCCTGTAAGCAAGCCGTTGCAATCGTAGAAATAGAAGATGTTTTTGCTACCGCGCTTTTCATAGTGCAATTGGTCGCCGATATATAGGACAGGGGAGAGTTTTGTATTTGATTTTTCTTTACAAAACAATCCTCGATCCTATTAAATATTTAAAGTGAAAACCTTGATATACAAGGGGATACGACTAAATCATAGAACCGTCCCCTGATTGGTCCTTAATTTTTAAAATTTCACCTTGATTTAAAAGGCGTTTTAAGACTTTTCAGAGCAGGACACAGAACCGTCCCCTGTCTTGCCTTTGATTGGTCTTTTGAGTATATAATAAAAAACAAATACAAAGAAAACAATTGTAAAAATCAATGCAATACATACTTTAGTTAATTGCTCTGTATTAACATCATAAAGTATTGATTCTTTTTTCGTATTATCAATCTTGACTAGTTGTGAATATGAACCTGATATTATATTCAAAGGTCCAAATTTGTTCCTTATAATATATTTACTATCATCAACTGAAATTTCTTTTTGTTTTACAGTTCTCCATAGTTTGTTGTTCACATCGTTATCATCAGTTTGAGTTATGTTCACTAATTGACCTTCTGGGGTTAGTTCAATAATCAAAGAGCTCCTAACAAGCATTAACAAAAAATTGCTATCTTCCCACTTTACATAAAAAGTTCCATTAGTAATAAATTTGAAAGATTTTAAAATGTTTCCGCTTTGATCTGCAATAACAATTGTTTTATCTTTCAATCCTAAAAGAATATATCCATCTTTAGAAACATCAAAACTAACAATTGAAGAAGAACAATCAGAGAGAGAATTGATATGATCTTTTTCTAATTTGATATTATTCCAAACCATTTCTATCTCATCGGCTGATAAATCTACGGTTTCAAACACATATCTATCAGCAGCATTGGCATAAAGTGGCAAAAAAACAAAAATTAAAAAAATGTTAAATATCCATAATGTTTTTTTTAGCATATGTCCTCCTACCATTCCATTATTTTTACACAAACACTGTCAACAGTATCGAAAACATTTAATGTAGATGTTATTGGGAATGTTTCTCCCTACTCAACATGTCCTTCACCACTCATTATAGGAGGTGCGACACCAGCAAAACGCGTTATTCCGTAATAATGGTTATTTAAATCATTATCAGGAATAATGTTAAATTCACCGCCTCCACTTATAGATATTGGCGCGGGTAAAGGAGCATTAAACGAACCACCAAACTGATATCCTGTACCTTCCAATTTGTTGATATTTGGAGCATTAGTTAACATTTCGTATTTTCCTACAGAAGCAGATGGCGTATCTGAACTTGTAACACCACCAGCAACAGTACATTGCATTCCAACAGTCCCTTCTGTATCAACAGAAAAACCAACTTGTACATTGAAATTCCAAATACCAGGAGATGCATTTACACTTATACCTCTCGAGTAAGTTAAATTGATTTTAGACAAAGTTCTTTCAACAGAGTCTGCAACCGATTGAATTTTAGTAGCAACCCACTTAATTGCATTTTTTATTATCCAATGTCCACTTGGGTCACTCGAATTAACAGGGTTATTGGCACAGTACATAAATGTGTTATATCCCAAAACACCTGCATTTGAATCTGTAACATTGTCACTATTCAAAAACCTACCGGTATTCGGGTCATAATACCTTGACTGGAGATAGTAGAGCCCTGTCTCTCTATCGTAATAATAACCTCTGTAACGAATGGGGTTAACCTTTGCAAGATTGAAGTCGGTTATGTCTTTTGTTATTTCGCAATTACCCAAGGCATCGTATTCATATTCAACAAGGCAGGTGCCGTTGTGGTCGTAGATAGCAACAACGTCACCGTTAAGAGTTGTAGCAGGGTAATAGGTAACACCGTCATATTCCAATCCTGTAAGCAAGCCGTTGCAATCATAGAAATAGAAGATGTTTTTGCTACCGCGCTTTTCATAGTGCAATTTATAGGACAGGGGAGAGCTTTGTATTTGATTTTTATTAACAAAACACTCCCCATATCCTATTAAAATTTTAAAGCAAAAAACTTGATATACAAGGGCTTACGACTCAATCATAGAACCGTCCCCTGATCGGTCCTGCTTTTAGAACCCCTTTAGCTTATCTATAGAAATATTTTCCACAATATGTTCCAAAAAATTTGAATAATTAAAAGCTCGATTTTCAACAACTACTTTCCCTTTTGCTGTCTTAATAACCACACGCTCAGACAAAACATTATTATATTTTACTTGCCTTTCAGCAGAACAAATCTCACTATATAAAACTGATTTTGTTTTTCCGCATAATGTGACAAAATTAAAACCTTTATCATTTACAACAACATTGAATTTGTAGCCTTTATAACCATATCCAACATATATCATGGTAACCATAATCCAAATTAAATAATGATACCAGGAAAACTTACCGACTTCGTTAAATTCAACTTGATAAAAAATTGCTATTCCACATACAGTAACAACAATCCCAACTGCAAAAAGCAAAGAATATAACTGAACAGGATATTTAACAACAAATGGTGTTTCAATTTTTTCTTCTATATGTTGTTTTTTTGTTGTTAATATAAATAACACTATCTGCGGAATCATAGAAAAGCCAATTATTGACATAAATATATAGAAAATCATAATAAAGTCCCCCACTATGAAATAATCTCAATTACATTTGCGTCTTCGTCTTCATAAGAAGTAGCAAAATTTTGGAAAAATCAGGGGAGGAAAAATCAGGAGACGGTTCTGTGATTGACGATTTTCACAACCAAAAACCGCCCCTGATTTTAAATTTTAAAAGCTGAAAAACCTTGATTTACAAGGGTTTACGGCTCAATCATAGAACCGTCCCCTGATTGGTCACTGATTGGTCATCACTTTTTCAGTGGTTTCGTACCGTCGCCTGTGTTTCGAATTCGTTTGATTGAATTTATTATTTTAAAAAATAGATCAAAATTAAAGAAAAACAAAGTACAAAACAAAAGAAAAAAGCCACCAAGTATACCGTATACTCTTTCTTCGTTTTGAAAATCGTTATAATCAGTAATATTAAAATAAATATCACTGTCCGTTCTTATATCTACAATTTGAAATACTTCAAACTTACATTTTATAAGTTCTGAAAAACGAGTTGGTAAATGTTTCCAGACTTTTATCGAATAAACATCGTTCTCAGAAAGTAACCTTTCAACTAAATTGTTTGTTTTCTGTTCGTTTCGCCAATTCATTCGCAGAAGGTAGAAACTATCATCTGTAAAAATTATAATTCTATCATTACCTCTGTGATGAGCAAAATTAATTTCGATATCACTAATTAGAATATTCTGTTTATATGTATTATTTTCACTTGCGAGCTGAGTTGTATAAAACAACCACAACCAATAACACAAAATAAGTCCGATTAGCAAAAATTTTTTCAGAACCATATATTGTTTCTTCATTATCTAAACCTCCAAGCTTAAAAAATCGTTTTCAAAATATTCTTAAAAAAGTTACTTGCAGATTTTTCTACAAGAGCCCCACCGGTTTCTCTTGCAACAGTTCGTTGTACTTTTTTTATGATTCTATTTGCTGATTTTTTCACTCTTGGATGATTTCCTTTAGTCGTTTTAGGAATAGCTTCTACGAATTCTTGCATAGTTTCTTTAGTTAGTTTACTTTCACCGCTAGTAACACTAAACATGGTATCAATTCCAGCAGAAATAGCGGTATTTGTAAAAGATTCAGAAAAACTATTCTCCTCTAGAATATTAATTGTAACTTCTTCAACAACACCTACCGCTACATCTAATAACACACCTGCGCATGGAAGTGTAGCTGATAAAACACCAGATAGAACACCAAAACCACCAGATATAAGAGCTTCTTGTATCGAGCCACCAGTGATTAATGTAGCTCCAAAAGAAGACACACCACCAATTAACCCACCAGCAACTATATGCCAAACCTCGCCACCTGTATCGGCACGAATAACCGGATTATTATCACAGTATGCAAAAAGATTTTTATCAGTTAAACCATCAGGTGAAACGCCAAGTACATTTATCGTATCCGCATTCAAAAACCTACCGGTATTCGGATCATAATAACGACTTTGGAGATAGTAAAGCCCTGTCTCTCTATCGTAATAATAACCGCGATAACGAATAGGATTAACCTTTGCAAGATTGAAGTCGGTTATGTCTTTTGTTATTTCGCAATTACCCCAGGCATCGTATTCATATTCAACAAGGCAGGTGCCGTTGTGGTCGTAGATAGCAACAACGTCACCGTTAAGGGTCGTAGCAGGGTAGTAGGTAACACCGTCATATTCCAAGCCTGTAAGCAAGCCGTTGCAATCGTAGAAATAGAAGATGTTTTTGCTTCCGCGTTTTTCATAGTGCAATTGGTCGCCAATATAAACATATTCGCGCTTTACACCATTAACGACTTTTTCAGTTCTGAGACCGTCATCATTGTAGTTATACGTAACACTTGTGGTAGTGTTGGTCTCAGGATCGGTATAAGTGTGGCTTGTTAACTGCCTGCCGAACCAA
>JAZUOL010000115.1:0-6597 GCA_045604605.1 Acutalibacteraceae bacterium
GTGGATGACATAAGACAAACCGTTGCAAGATATCCCGATAATGAATATCTTTATACCGAAGAGGTTGTAAAAACAGGCTTGGGCAAGGAATCCGACGGTGCACTTACAGAGGTTAAAGATTGGTATGAAATCCGTAATCCCGAACCGGATATTTACAAGGTTAATCCTGAACTTGCAAAGAGAATTTTAGGCTGGAAAAACCTTGATGATGTGTGGATGTTCGGCTATTGGAAATATGATTGGGCAGATGCTTCAACTCCCATAGGAAGTTTTGATAAAGATACTCGTGAGCTTTCTCCCAGGTTTGTTAGTCTTTACGGAACAAAAACAGAAGCTCCCTATTATTTTTTCAATGTTCTTGAAGAGCTTTCTGCACCCGGAGAATGGTATCTTGACAGAGAAAAGGGACTCCTTTGTATGTGGGAACCGGAAAACAAGGATAATGCAGAAATTATTCTTTCTCTCTCTCTTGATTCCGTAATAAATTCCGAGGCTGATTACATTACCTTTGACGGATTAACCGTGAAAGGAACACGAAGTGACGGCGTAGTTATAGCAGGCAATAACAATACCGTTCAGAATTGTCTTATCAAAAATGTTGCAGGCAATGCTCTTGTTATGAACGGAAGTAACAATCTTGCATATAACAACGAAATCACCCGTACCGGAAAGGGCGGAATTATTATTACCGGTGGCGATACAAAAACACTTACTCCCGGCAACAGCAAGGCTGACAATAATTACATCCACGATTGGTCGGAAATTTACCAGACCTATCAGCCTGCCGTTACTCTTGAAGGTGTTGGAAATATCTGTTCTCACAACGAAATGGCAAACTCTCCTCACGAGGCAATTACATATAAAGGCAACAATCATATTACTGAATATAATCTTATCCACGATGTATGCCTTCTTTCAGATGATGCAGGTGCAATTTATTCGGGAAGAAGCTGGGTGTGGTACGGTAATGTTGTAAGATACAATTGTATTTATAATGTAGGTTCGGAAAATCACAGACCCGATGGTATTTATCTTGATGATGCGGTTTCAGGTCATCAGATTTACGGCAATCTTCTTATCAATATTCCCAGCAACTCAATTCACGTGGGTGGTGGCAGAGATAACGTCATAACCAATAATATCATTGTTAACTCCGGCAACAATGCCTTGAGGTTTGATGACAGGGCAAGAGAGGGTGCTCTTGAAAACGGATGGTTTACTCACGCTCATGTCGGCAGTGGTGATATGTGGGAAGCACTTTATAATTCACCCTGGCAGAGTGAAGCCTGGCAAAATGCATTCCCTGAATACAAAAACTGCACAGACGATATTTCAAAATCAGATTCGCCTGATTATATTCCCAACCCTGCAAGCACCTTCAAAAATAATATTATCATTAATAAAAATATGGAGTATGGAGAGGTTTACAGCTCCGTTTGGGAGTTCAGCGATATAAGCGACAATGCAATATATAATGTAGGCAAATGCGATGAAATCTTTGTCGATATCGATAACGGAGATTATAATATCAAGGATATTGATGAAATCAGAAAAGACGCTCCTGATTTTAAAGAAATCCCTCTTGATATGATAGGTAGGGTAAACTGATAAAATTCAATTTGTTGAACTCAAAACACCGGGAGCTGACTTTTCAGTCAGCTCCTTATCTTTGCATTATGCAGTAAAATTTTTTACATACTCTGTTCGGTTTTTAGTCGTTTTTCTTTTATTGTTTTATACAGTTGAGCTTTTTATATAGAGTGGATAAAGTATATCCGAATCAGATTTTGGGATAGTCTTTTCCACTCATATTTCGTTAAAATACTCGCCAATCTGTCGCCTTTCAAAGGCAAATCGGGCAAAAGTGCCGAAACATCGCCGTTTAAGGCTGGTTCGGCTACACTTTACCCACTCTAAAAAAGGGTATAACTATCTTTTTAAAATAAAATTATGTGTTGTGTAAAAAAATTTTTTAAGGTATAATGTTTATGGTGTACTCTCATAATCAAAAAGCAAAGAGGAGTAAGAAATGGGAAAGTATAAATTCGATTGGGAAAATCCCGCCATATTTAAAAAGAATAAAGAGGATGGGCATACCATAGCCTTTTCTTATAATAACGAGGCGGATGCTCTGGAAAGAAAAGAGCCGGAGTCAAAAATGACTCTTAATGGTATGTGGAAATTTCATTGGCAAAGAGGTCTTGATAATTGCCCTGAGAGCTTTATGTCAAATGATTTTGATGCTTCAGATTGGGGCGAAATAAAAGTACCCTCAGTTTGGCAGATGGGTCAGGAAACAGGCAGTTACCCATATTACTACGCAAGTACATATTGCCGTGCATTAAGCCGTAAAAAGAGCAAAATTCCGTCAATTGACCACAAAATGCAGGAAATCGGATTGTATATCCGCGATTTTGATATGCCTGATAGCTTTGTGGGTCAAGAGATTTTTATGCACTTCGGTGCCGCAAAATCTGCAATTGAGGTGTATGTTAACGGCGAGTGTGTTGGTTATTCGCAGGGCTCTATGACACCCCATGAATTTGATGTTACAAAATTTGTGCACAAAGGTACTAATAAGGTTGCAGTAAAATGCTATCGTTTTTCTGATGGTGCATATCTTGAAAATCAGGATATGTGGCTCCTTTGCGGTCTTTATCGTGAGGTGTATATCTATGCCGAGCCCAAAAAATGCTTGCGGGATTTTTACGTTACAACCGATTTGGATGCAGAGTACAAAAACAGCAACACTACACTTGAAATTCAGGTTAATAATTATGATAAGGTTGGCACAGCCACAGTAAAAGCAGAAATTATTGACGGGGATGACAGAATTCTTTTGGGCGTTGGTGAAACAGACGGCTCATCAAAACTTGTGTTTACAAAGCTTATTGAAAATCCGAAGAAATGGTCTGCAGAAAGCCCATATCTTTACAAATTGCTTCTTACAATAACTGCCGACGGCAAAACCACTTATAAATCAATCCGATTCGGCTTTAAAAAGGTTGAAATTATCGGTGATAAGCTGTTGTTTAACGGCAAGCAAATGATGCTCCGAGGTGTTAACCGTCACGATTTCGACCCCGATTACGGTTGGGCAGTTCCTAAGGAAAGGTACCATCAGGACCTTAACCTTATGAAAAATGCAAACATCAACTCTATACGTACATCACATTACCCCGATGACCCTTATTTCTATGACCTTTGTGATGAATACGGCTTTTATGTTATGGATGAATGCGACCTTGAAACCCACGGTGTACGCCGTAAGGGTGTTCCCGGTGATAACCCCGTCTGGACGGATGCGGTTGTTGACCGTATGGAGAGAATGGTGCTTCGTGACAGAAACCACGCCTGTGTATTTATGTGGTCTTTGGGTAACGAGGCAGGTGACGGCAGTAACTTTTCAGAAATGAAGAAGGCTGCTCTTAAGCTGGATAACACACGTCAGTTCCATTATGAGGGTGACTTCAACTTCACAAAAAGTGACGTTATTTCAAGAATGTATCCCGTTGAGGCTGCAATGAAAAAGCTTTGCAACAAGGAGCCTATTGAAATTACGCTTTTTGATAATATTGCAAATGCTCTTGCGGCAGACTCAAAGCCTATAAGAAAAGAGGATTATTGCAGACCTGTTTTGCTTTGTGAATATGCACACTCTATGGAAAACAGCCTTGGTAATTTCCAGGAATATATGGATGATTTCGAGGCGTATGACCATATGCACGGTGGTTATATCTGGGATTTTGTTGACCAGGCAATCCGCAAAAAAACACCCGATGGTGACCAATGGCTTTATGGTACGGATTTTGAACCCTACGAGCCGGGCAGATACACTCATTTGCCAAACACAACTGCAATGACGGGCTCTAATACATACTTCAATGCAAACGGAATTATTACTGCCGACCGTAAGCCACACCCCTCATATTATGAGGTGAAAAAGGTTTACAGTGAAATTAAGGTCAAAGAAAAAGACGTTAATGCAGGGCTTTACACATTAATAAATAAAAAGCTTTTTACAGACCTATCTGATTTTGACTTCAAATGGAGTTTACAGGCAGAGGGTGTTGAAATTCAAAAGGGAACGATTGATGTTAACTGTGAGCCTCTTTCACAGGTTGATTTTACAATTCCCTATGACCTGGCAGCTTTACCCGAAAAAGAATGTGTGCTTATAGTTTCGTTTATTAATAAATACAGCCACCCCTGGTGCGAGGCAGGTTATGAGCAGAGCTTTGACCAGTTTATAGTTAAAGAAGCAGCCTCAAAAAAAGCTGATGCTAAGGGTGAAATATCATTTAATAAAAACGGAAAAGCACTTTGCGTTAAGGGTGAAGGCTTTGAATTGGAGATTCTTAAAGGCAAAATCACTTCACTTAAATATGACGGTAAGGAATATCTTAAGGAGCCCATTGCACCCAACTATTTCCGTGCGCTTACCGATAACGATATTTCTAACTTTAATTTTGTGCCCTTCCTTATTCCCATAACCCCCTATTTCAATTGGCGTTGGGCAACAAATACGGCAAAGGGTAGCATAAAGTCTGTTAACAAAAATGAAAAAGGCCAGCTTGTAATAAATATTAATTGGAGTGTTAAGCTGTTTAAGGGAGTTACCTCCGCCTTCGTTATTAACCCTGACGGAAGCTTAGAGCTTACACATACAGGCACACCAAAGATGTTAAATCTTCTTCGCTTTGGCACAAAAATGGGTATTCTTCGCGAGTTTGATATGGTTAAGTGGTACGGCAGAGGGCCTCACGAAACATATTTTGACCGTAAAACAGGCGGTAAAATCACCTTGCATGAAAAATCTGTTGCAGACCTTGAGCACCATTATATGAGACCCCAGGAGAATGCAAACCGTACCGATGTACGCTTTGTGGAATTCAGAAATAAAGAGGGTAAGGGTCTTCGCTTTGAGGCGTTAGGAGAAACACCGATATGCTTCAGCTCCTGGCACTACACTCAGGATGAGCTTCAGAAGGCGAAGCATATTCATCAGCTACCGCACAAGGATATTACAACAGTCAATATTGACCTTAATAGTATCGGTGTTGGCGGTGATATGCCCGGTGATGCTCAGGTGCGTGAAAAATATAAGCTGAACCCCGGTAAGGTTTATACATACACATTCCGTATTCAGCCTATAAAGTAAATCAGAGGGGAATGTAAAAATGGCAAAAAAAATTATATTAATTGCATTATTGGTAGCAGTTGTTATTTTTGCAGCGGGAATAATTTATTTTGAAATCGAGCCCGAAAACACAAATATTAACTATGAACCTGCAAATTCGCAGAGTGAAATCGATAAAACAATAAGATTTGATAAAAACGGAAAGCTTAAAATACTGCATATTGCTGATACACATCTTAACTATGACAAGCATTTTGATGCATCAATATGGGTAATTGCGGAAGCCTGCGATGTTGAAAAGCCTGACCTTGTTGTGCTTACAGGAGATAACACACATCCTGACGAGGATCCCGAAAAAACAAAAAAGCTCATCAATGCTCTTATGAATATATTTGAATCAAGAAGCATTCCCGTTGCCGTTACCTTCGGTAACCACGATGCAGAGAAAGGTCCGATGACAAGAGAAGATATTATGGAATATTATCAGACCTTCTCCTGCGTAATATCTACCGATAACAGCGAAAGCTTCAAAAACTGTGCAACTTTTAATATTCCGGTCCGTGCATCTGACAGCGACAAGGTTAATTTTAATCTTTGGGTATTTGACTCGGGTGATTATGACGAGGATGAACCAAGGCATTACGACCGAGTACGCACTGAGCAGATAGAATGGTACAAGAAAACTGCCGCAAAACTCAAAAAAGAAAACGGCGGAAAAACAGTTAACTCTGTTGTTTTTCAGCATATAATTGTTCCCGAAATTTATGATGTTCTTAAAAAGGTTGATTCTAAGCAGCCTTATGCAATTAAGCATATTTATAACGAAGATGAATATTATATGTTCGACCCTGAAGAGGTTAACTACGGAATGCTCAATGAAAAGCCTTGTCCCGGCTATTACAATGACGGACAGTTTGAGGCTTTGGTAGAAACAGGCGATGTTCTGGCGATGTTTACAGGTCACGACCACACAAATGCCTTTGGTGTAAGAAATCAGAATATTGATATTTACACTTCTCCAATGACTCGTTACAAGGGCTTGGCCTATACAACTCAGTATGGCTACCGTGTGGTTGAGATTGATGAAAACGACACCTCAACCTACGAAACAAGAGTTGAGCGCCTTTATGATGTTTTTGACTTTGATTACATAAAAACTGCAAAGGATAACGGTGACAAATATTCAAAGAGAATTGCTTTTGAGCTTGCAGTAAAGGGTAGTGTTCAGGAAGGCTTTATGAAGCTTTATCAATCCGTTGTTGAATTAATTACAGGAAGAGTTGTTACATATCCGGATTAACAGAAACACAAATTACAATTTATCGAACAAGAGCAACAGTATTTTTCACTGTTGCTTTTTTGTTTGTGAGGGTGGTATAATTAACTCAATTGATTGCGAAACTAAGGTGAAATATATGATTAAAGAAGTAATACACGACCCGATTTTGTTGGCAATA
>JAZUOL010000116.1:0-49926 GCA_045604605.1 Acutalibacteraceae bacterium
AGATTTCTACAACAATGAAAGAATTCAATTAAAAACAAAACTGACTCCGATTGAAAAACGAAATCAGTTTGTTGCTTAAAATTTAATATTTTCTACCATATGGTCCTTTTTTGTGCTGTCCGCACAATTTGGGGCAGTTCATTTTTTTACAGCTCCTTTTTTTATTTATATTATTCATCAATAAAATATATTATATAATATAAATAAAAATATGCTCGAATTTTGAGCAATTAAACTCTTTACATTGAAGCGTGTTTGTTGTAAAATAAAATGGTACAATTAGGAATAAACCGCGCTTTTGCGGTGAAAGGGGCTATTTTATGAAACCTGTTTATAACAGATTGTTATTAAAATTAAGTGGTGAGGTTCTTGCCGGTGAGGCGGGTCACGGTTTTGATTTTAATGTTATCGAAAATGTTTGTAATGCTATTAAAGAGGTTACAGATAAAGGAGTTCAGGTTGGTATCGTTGTTGGTGGCGGTAACTTCTGGCGCGGTCGTTCAAGTGGCGCTATGGACAGAACAAGAGCTGATTCCATCGGCATGCTTGCAACTGTTATGAACTCTCTTGCACTTCAGCAAGGCTTTCTTGATATTGGTGTTGAAGCCCGTGTTCAATCTGCAGTTCAGATTACCGGTGTAGTTGAAACTTTTATCAGAGATGAAGCAGTGAGACATCTTGAAAAGGGCAGAGTTGTTATTTTTGCCGGGGGAACGGGTAATCCCTTCTTCTCAACAGATTCAGGTGCAGCATTAAGAGCGGCGCAGATTAATGCAGATGTTCTTTTGAAGGCTACTAATGTCGACGGTATTTATGACAAAGACCCCAACAAATTTAGCGATGCTGTTAAATTTGACAAAATCACACATAATGAGCTTCTTGAAAGACATCTTGCTGTTATGGACACTGCAGCAGCCGCTATCTGCCAGGAAAATAATATTCCGATTCTTGTGTTCAATCTTAACGACACATCCAATATTCTCAAAGCAGTTTGTGGAGAGAATGCAGGCACTGTTGTTACAAATGAATAAGTAAAAAATATTAAAATACATAAAATTTTCGGAGGTACTATTTATGGAATCAGTATTTAATTTAGCAAGAGAAAAAATGGAAAAATCAATCAACTCTTTAAAATATGAGTATAACTCAATCAGAGCGGGCAGAGCTAATGCTGCAATTCTTGACAGAATTACTGTTGACTACTACGGCACTCCCACTCCCATTAACCAGATGGCAGCTATTTCAGTTCCTGAAGCTCGTATTCTTGCAATTCAGCCCTGGGATATGTCTGCATTAAGTCTTATTGAAAAGGCTATTCTCGCTTCTGATATCGGTATTAATCCTTCAAACGACGGAAGAATTATCCGCCTTGTTTTCCCTGCTCTTACAGAGGAGAGAAGAAAACAGCTTTCTAAAGATGTTTCTAAATTTGGTGAGGATACAAAGGTTGCAGTTCGTCAGATCAGACGTGATTGTATTGAAAAAATCAAAACAATGAAAAAGAATTCCGAAATCACCGAAGACGATCAGAAATACGGCGAAGAAAAGCTTCAGAAGATTACTGACGAATTTGTTAAGAAAATCGATGAAATCGCAGAAGCTAAAACAAAAGAAATAATGGAAATCTGATTATGGAAAGAAATATTCCCAAATTTGATGTTTTGCCCCAGCATATCGGCTTTATTATGGACGGTAACGGCAGATGGGCAAAAATGCGTGGTCTTGAGAGAAGTGCGGGTCATAAGGAAGGTGCTTTAACTTTCCGCCGTATCGGTGAATATTGCGCTGATGTTGGTATTAAATATATGACCTTTTATGCCTTTTCCACAGAAAACTGGAACCGTCCGAAATCTGAGGTTCTCGCTCTTATGAAGCTTTTTAAGGAGTATCTCAAAGAGGGTGACGAGCGAATTGCTGAAAATGATATCCGTCAGATGCGCCTTAAATTTATCGGTGAACGGGATAATCTCCCCAAGGACCTTTTAAAGCTTATTGAAAAGGCAGAGCGTGAATCCGCTAAGTATGATAAGGTTACTGTTAACATTGCGCTCAATTACGGCGGCAGAGCAGAAATCACCCATGCAGTAAAAGAGATTGCCTCAAAGGTAAAAGCAGGGGAAATGTCGGTTGAAGATATTACTGAAGATATTGTAAATAATAATATTTACACTGCAGGTCAACCCGACCCTGATATTATCGTCAGACCAAGTGGAGAGTATCGTCTTTCTAACTTTATGACTTGGCAGTCGGCATATTCGGAGTTTTGGTTTTCAGACATTCTGTGGCCGGACTTTACCGAAGAGGATGTTAACAAAATACTTGAAGATTATCAAAAACGTAACCGCCGTTTTGGTGGTGTGTAATCAGATTATATCTTAATTTGTGGCTACAAGGAGAAAAACGTGAAACAGAGAGTAATAACCGGTGTTTTGTCCGGTATAATATTTATTGGTGCGCTTTTGCTTATGAACACAATTGTGTTCCCTGCCTTTGTTGCTTTGCTCAGTGGCATGGCAGTATGGGAAATTGAAAAAGCTGTGGGCCTTAAAAATAAAATGATAATGACAGTAAGCCTTGTTCTTTCCGTAGCAATACCCTTTATAGTTCATTTTGGGTTGAAATTACCAATTGCAGCTTTCGGAGGAGTTTACGTTGTTCTTATTTTTATATTTATGCTGTTGAAATTTGAAACGACCAAATTTGAACAGGCTGTTACAGCTATTTTTGCTTCCGTTTGTGTGCCGTTTTCATTTTCTCTTATGCTTGTTTTCCGCGATATTCACAAGCATTTTGAGGGATATACAAAGGTTGATGGCGTTTATTTGCTTCTTTTCGCCTTGTTTGCAAGCTGGATGACAGATATTTTTGCTTATTTTGTGGGAAGTAAGTTAGGTAAGCATAAGCTTTGCCCCAAAATCAGTCCCAAGAAATCTGTTGAGGGTGCAATTGGCGGTGTTTTAGGTGCAATTGTTCTTAATATATTGCTTCTTTTTGTGTTTAAAAAGTTCTTCTTTGAAGGGGAGTCAATTCTCTCATACATAACTGTTGCAATTCTGAGCGTTGTGCTCTCTGTAGTCAGTATGTTTGGCGATCTTGCCGCATCCACAATTAAACGTAATTTCGGAATTAAAGATTTCGGAAAGCTTCTTCCCGGTCATGGCGGTATTATGGATCGCTTCGACAGTGCTTTATTTGTAATGCCCGTTCTTTATTCCGCAATATATTTTATTAATGCATTTTGATTTATTATGAAAACTATTAATTTATTAGGTTCAACAGGTTCAATTGGCGTTCAAACATTAGATGTAGCAAGGGCCCACGGTTATAAAATCGAGGCTCTTGCGGCATTTTCCGATGTAAAGGGTATCGAAGCTCAGATTCGTGAGTTTAAGCCTGAATACGCAGCCCTTGTGGATGAAAACGCTGCCAAAGACCTTAAAACAAGAGTGAAAGATATGAATGTTACTGTTTTAAGCGGTCTTGACGGTGTGGCCTTCTGCGGCGCAGAGGCAAAAGGTGAAATCACTTTGAATTCCGTTGTTGGTATGGCAGGTCTTAAACCCACGCTTGATGCTGTGAATGCAGGAAAAACGATTGCCCTTGCAAATAAGGAAACTCTTGTTGCAGGCGGGCATCTTGTAACAGAAGCTGCAAAAAAGAACAATGTTTCGATTTTGCCTGTTGACAGCGAACATTCCGCTATATTTCAATGTCTTCTGGGTGCTCCCTCAAATAAAGCCCTTAAAAGAATAATTCTTACAGCTTCAGGTGGTCCTTTCTTTGGCAAAACTAAGGAAGAGCTGCAAAATGTTACATTGGCGGATGCATTGAAGCACCCAAGCTGGAGTATGGGTCAAAAAATCACTATTGACAGTGCTACAATGTTCAATAAGGGTCTTGAGCTTATTGAGGCGGTCTGGCTGTTTGATGTGAGTCCCGATATGATAGATATTGTTGTTCACAGAGAGAGTATTGTTCATTCTCTTATTGAATATGATGATAATTCTGTTATTGCTCAATTAGGTCATCCTGATATGAGATTGCCCATTCAGTTTGCAATTACTTATCCTGAGCGCTTTGCTTCACCTGAAAAGCAGCTTGACTTGTGGGAGGTAGGAAAGCTTACCTTCTTTAAACCGGATTACGAAAATTTCCCTTGTATGAATATTTGCCGTGATGCAATTACAAAGGGCGGGCTTTATCCCGCAGCAGTAAACTGCGCAAACGAAGAGGCAAATTTACTTTTCAGGCAGGGTAAAATATCATTTACCGCTATTCCTGAGCTTATTTCTCAGGCATCCGAGTATACTCTTAAAAAGCAGGATTTCACTCTGCAGGATGTTCTTGATACGGATGAATTGATGAGAGAAAAGGTAAGAGAATTAGCAAAAGTATAATTTTTATTAATTTAAAGAGGTGTTAACCATAGAAAATTTTGATATCGGTGCACTTTGGAGCAGTGTCTGGCCATTTATACTTGCAATTTTCCTTTTTGGTGTAATTATTGCCATTCACGAATTCGGTCACTTCTCCTTTGCAAAGCTTTTTGATGTTCAGGTCAATGAATTTTCTTTGGGTATGGGTCCCAGAATATTAAAAAAGAAAAAAGGTGAAACAGAATATTCTTTGCGCCTTTTGCCCATTGGTGGCTTTGTAAGTATGGAGGGTGAGGATGAGGACAGCGAGAATCCTCGTGCCTTTAATAATAAACCCGCGTGGCAAAGGTTCATTATTGTAGCAGCAGGTGCAATACTTAATCTTATTTTAGGTGTTGTGGTTGTTGGTATTTGCCTTTCTTGCGGTGACCTTGTGGGCTCCCGTCAGATTCATAGCTTTATGGAGGAGTCTGTCAGCGACAAGACCGGTCTGCAAGCAGGTGACGAAATTATAAAAATCAATAACACCCATGTTTATTCCTCACAGGGTGTGGCATTTAATATGGTGCGCGATACTGATAACAAGCTTGATATTACCGTTATTCGTGACGGAAAAAAAGTTCTTCTCAAGAATGTTGAATTCAAGCAGTTTGAGTTTGAGGGCAGGAAATATATTCAGCAGGATTTCTACATCGTAGGGGAAGAACCTGATGTATTTAATGTTGTCAAAAACGCTGTTCTTGATTCCGCCTCAATTGTTCAAATGGTAAGGCTGAGCCTTGTTGATATTGTTACAGGAAAATATGGTATGAAGGATGTTTCCGGTCCTATAGGAACAATTTCAGCTATTGCAGAATCAACTGCAGAGCCTGAGAAACTCAGCGATAAGCTTCTTACCGCTCTGAATTTTTTATCAATGATTACAATAAACGTTGGTATGTTTAACCTTCTTCCGTTACCCGCTCTTGATGGCGGCAGATTGTTCTTTATTTTATTAGAGATTATAAGAAGAAAACCAATACCTGCAAAAAAGGAAGGTCTTGTTCATACAATCGGACTTGTTCTTTTGCTTGCACTTATGGTTGTTATTTCCATAAATGACGTTATAAAACAGTTTTAGTTAATTAGCTTGAGGAGAATTAAAATGATCAGAAGAGTTTCAAGACAAGTTAAAGTTGGAAATGTTAAAATAGGCGGAGATGCGCCTGTTGCAATTCAGTCAATGCTTAATGCTCTCGCAAGCGATTTTGAGGGCAATTTAAAGCAACTTAAAGCGTTAGAGGATGCAGGGTGCGAGATTGTCCGTATGGCTGTGCCTGATATGGAAGCAGTTAAGGTGCTTGGTAAGCTTAAAGAGCAAAGCAGGATTCCTCTTGTAGCGGATATACATTTTGATTATAAGCTTGCGCTTGAAAGTCTTAATGCAGGTGTTGATAAAATACGTATTAACCCCGGTAATATCGGTTCTGCAGAGCGCGTTGCTGCAGTTGCAGATGCCTGCGCTCTTAAAAAAGTTCCTATAAGAATAGGCGTTAACTCCGGTTCGGTTGAAAAGGATTTATTGGAGAAATTCGGAGGAGCAACTCCCGAAGCAATGGTTGAAAGTGCATTCCGCCATGTAAAGCTTCTTGAGGATTGCGGATTTTATGATACGGTTATTTCTATTAAATCTTCTGATGTAGGCAATATGGTTCAGGCATATTCACTTGTTGCCGAAAGGTGTGATTATCCGTTGCATTTAGGTGTTACCGAGGCGGGAACAGAGAGAAGCTCTCTTATAAAATCTTCTATTGGTATCGGTTCTCTTCTCCTTAAAGGCATTGGTGACACTATAAGAGTTTCCATTACTGATGAGCCTGTTAAAGAAATCTATGCTGCTAAAGATATTCTCAAAGCAGTAAATGTAAGGGTTGAAACTCCTCAGATTGTTTCTTGTCCCACTTGCGGACGAACAAAAATTGACCTTGTTTCTCTTGCAAATCAAGTTGAAGCAGCTGTCAGAGATATAAAAAAGCCTATTAAAATTGCTGTTATGGGCTGCGTTGTTAACGGACCCGGTGAAGCAAAGGAAGCTGATATAGGCATTGCAGGGGGAGATGGCTGTGCTGTCCTCTTCAAAAAGGGTGAAATTTTACGAAAGGTTTCAGAGAAAGATATTGTCAAGGAGCTCCTTGACGAAATAAATAAAATATGATGTATAGTTTTTTAGATATTTTCGGTGAATATATCGCAACTCCTAAATATCGCGATATGCTGAAAAATACAAGCTTCACCGATTTAGAGATAAATAAAGAAGAAATGATAATGAGCGCACTTTTGCATGTTGATGCTTTTGCTAACATTATGTGTCTAAAAGCAGTTGCAAACGAGATTAAAGCCGCTCTTCGTTTCAAAAAAGTTGAATTTGAATATATTTTACCTCCGGAAGCATTAACCGAAAGCTGTTTTCCGATGCTTTTAAAGGTGGTAAAGGTTAATATACCCCAGACGAATGGTTTTCTTGATGAAATAGAAACCTCTTTTACGGGTGATGTGTTTAACGTTAATTTTATTAAAAGCGGCAGAGATATCTGTGTTAATGCCGGTGCGGATAAGTATTTAGAAGAATACATAAAAAATCATTTTAACAGAAATATTACTGTTGAGTTCACCGGTAAGGATTCGAACGAAGAGGATTTTTTAAGGAAACAGCAGGAAATTGATTCTTCAAACAAAACATTACGTCCTGCGGCGCAATATGAAAATTTCCCCGATATTCCTCTTGATTTTAATACTGTTAAGACGATTATCGGTAATTTTAAATATCAAAAACCCAAGGCTATGTCTGAGGTGACATACGAGGACGGACAAGTTTTCGTATGGGGTGATGTTTTTAAATATGAAAAGAGAGAAACAAAAGACGGAAAACGTTATATTATCGAGTTTAATATTACGGACAATACAGGCTCTTTCGGATGTAAGTTTTTTGATACCAAGGAACAGCTTGAATATCTTGATTCACAGATTAAGGATGGGGTTACCGTTCTGGTTCGTGGTGTGTTGGGCTATGACGATTATAAAAAAGACTTTGTAATTCGTCCCAACTGTGTTGCAACCATTTCAAAGCTTGATTTTGTTGACGAAGCCGAAGAAAAACGAGTTGAGCTTCATCTGCATACAAATATGTCTGCAATGGACGCTATGAGCAGTGCAAAATCTATTGTTAAAAGAGCTATGAAATGGGGTCACAAGGCGATTGCCATTACTGACCACGGATGCGTTCAGGCTTTTCCTGAGGCTTGTAACACTGCAAGAGGTACCGATTTTAAAATTATTTACGGTTGTGAATGTTACCTTGTAAATGATTATAACGAGGATGGTTCAAAGAAAACTCTTGAAGAAATCAAAGCAGATAAATATTACCATTGTATTCTTTTGGTAAAAAATAAGGTTGGTCTTAAAAACCTGTATAAGCTTGTTTCTGCTTCTAATATAGAATATTTCCACAAAAAACCAAGAATGCCCAAAAGCCTTATAGAAGAAAGGCGCGAAGGTCTTATTATCGGCAGCGCTTGCGAGGCAGGCGAGCTTTACCGTGCAATTTTAGCAGGGGAAAGCCACGAAAAACTAAAAGAAATTGCTTCATTTTATGATTATCTTGAATTTCAGCCTACCGGTAACAATGAATTTATGATTTCAAAAAATGATGTCGGTTATGATAAAATCAATTCCTATGCAGATATTGAGAATATCAACCGTTTAATTATCAGTCTTGGTGATGAATTAGGTAAAAAGACTGTTGCTACAGGTGACGTTCATTTTCTTGATAAGAATGATGCAAAATACAGAGCAATTCTTCAGGCAGGACAAGGTTTCCCCGATGCAGATAATCAGGCGCCCTTGTATTTAAAAACAACAACTGAAATGCTTGCTGATTTATCATATTTAGGTGAAGAAACTGCAAAAGAGGTTGTTATTACCAACACTAATTATATCGCAGATATGATTGAGCCGGGTATATTACCCATTCCTGACGGTACATTCAACCCTGTTATTCCGGGTGCGGAAGAGGATTTAACAAAGCATTGCTGGGACAGAGCAAAGGAATGGTATGGTGATCCTGTTCCTAAGGTTGTTGCAGATCGTCTTGAAAAAGAGCTTAAATCAATTATTGAAAACGGTTTCGCAGGACTTTATATGATTGCCCGTCTTCTTGTTAAGCATTCAGAGGAATGTGGCTATTATGTCGGCTCGGGAGGTTCGGTTGGTTCTTCCTTTGTTGCTATTATGGCAGGTATTTCCGAGGATAACCCCTTACAGCCTCATTACCGTTGTACTAATTGCAAATATTCCGAATTCTTCTTACATAATGAGGTTGGCTCGGGCTTTGACCTTCCCGAAAAAAACTGTCCCGAATGTGGAACACCATTGTTCCGTGACGGTCACGAAATTCCCTTCGAAACCTTCCTTGGCTTCTTTGGTGATAAATCTCCTGATATTGACCTTAACTTTGCGGGGGAGTATCAGAGCCAATCCCACAGATATACTGAAGAGCTTTTCGGTAAAGCGTACGTTTTCAAAGCGGGTACAATTTCAGGTGTTGCAGAAAAAACTGCATATGGTTTTGTTAAGAAATATGTTGAAGAACGTGGTCTTAATATAACAAAAGCAGAAATTGACAGATTAACACTTGGATGTACGGGTGTTAAGAGAACAACAGGTCAGCACCCGGGCGGTATGGTTGTTGTTCCCAATACCTATGAGGTTGAGGACTTTACTCCCGTCCAAAGACCTGCAGACGATGCAACAAAAGATATTATTACAACTCACTTTGACTTTAACTCAATGCACGATACCTTGTTGAAGCTTGACGAGCTGGGTCATGATGTTCCCACAATTTACAAGCATTTAACTGACTTAACCGGCATTGACGTTCTTGATATTGACATAAGTGACAGAAAGCTTTATGAGCTTTGCACATCACCGGAACCACTTGGTGTTACTGCAGAGGAATTAGGTTGGCCTACGGGTACACTTTCCATTCCTGAAATGGGAACCGATTTCACAAAAGGAATGCTTCTTGAAGCAAAGCCACAGACCTTTGCCGACCTTATTCAGATTGCAGGTCTTTCCCACGGTACTGCCGTGTGGCTTGGTAATGCTCAGGACTTGATTCGTGACGGAATATGCACCATATCCGAGGTTATCGGTACTCGTGACAGTATTATGGTTTATCTTCTCCATAAAGGTCTTGAGCCCAAGCAGGCTTTCGATATTATGGAGGATGTTCGTAAGAAAAACAAACAGCTTAAACCTGAACAGGAGCAGATGATGAGGGACCACGATGTTCCCGAGTGGTATATTGATTCTTGTAAAAAAATTCAGTATATGTTCCCTAAGGCACACGCTGCAGCTTACATTATTGCATCTCTTCGTCTTGCCTGGTTTAAGGTTTATAAACCTCTTGAATATTACTGTGCATACCTTACTGTGCGTGGCGGTGATGTTGATGCAGAGTCGATGTCTAAGGGCAAAGAAGCAGTTAAAACGCTTCTCCAGATGATCAGAAATAAAGGTAAAGAAGCTTCAAACGCCGAAAAGGATAAAGAAACAATTATGATGATTGTTTATGAAGCTATGGTACGTGGTATCGAGTTCTTACCCATTGATATTTATAAATCGACAGCTCATTCCTATGAGCCTGAGGACGGCAAAATCAGAATGCCATTCTCCGCGCTTGCAGGCGTAGGTGATGCTGCGGCAGAGCAGTTGGCAAAGGCAAAAGATGATGGTGGTCCTGCCTTCTCTTCAATTGAAGATTTTGAAATCCGTTCAGGTGCAGGTAAATCTACTGTTGCTCTTCTAAAAGCCTGTGGTGCATTTGGCGATTTGCCGGATAGCGACCAGATTTCCTTGTTTGAGTTTTAATAGGAGAATAAATCAATGAAAAAGACAAAAATTATAAAAAATGCTTTAGGTGTAGCTGCTTTGGCAGGTGTTGGTGTGAGTATGGTACGCGCTGCAACAAGCTACAAGGCAAAACCCATAGAAAATGCAAATATAGGTGAAGAGGAAAAGGTTGATGTTGAGAGATTTATAAAAAATCTTTCAGATGCAATCAAAATTCCCACAATTGCCAACAGAGATGAAAGTCTTGTTGATTGGGCACCCTTTGATGAATTTCATAAAATGCTTGAAAATGCATATCCTCTTATGCACGAAAAGCTTACTAAAGAGATTATTTCAACTCGTAGCCTTTTATATCATTGGAAGAGTGAGCATCCCGAGAAGGAGCCTATTGCTCTTCTTTCTCATCAGGATGTTGTGCCTGTTACACCGGGTACAGAGGACGACTGGAAATACCCTGCATATAGCGGTGAGGTAGCAGAGGGATTCCTTTGGGGCAGAGGCGCAATTGATATGAAAAATCACCTTATAGGTGTTTGTGAAGCAGTTGAAACTCTTCTTGAGGAAGGTTATGTTCCTGAAAGAGATGTTTATCTTTGCTTCGGTCATAATGAAGAGGTTATGGCAGAGGGTGAAATCTGCGGTGCGGATTGTATGATGCGCTGGTTCAAAGAACGCGGAATCAGACTTGATAGTGTTCTTGACGAAGGCGGTGCAATCCTTGAAGCCAAGGTAGATAAAGTTATTGATGGTCACCTTGCAGGCGTAGGAATTGCAGAAAAAGGTCACGTTGATTTTGAGATTTCAGTTAATGCAAAAGGCGGGCACTCTTCTCAACCGCCTAAGCATAGCGCTCTCGGTGAGCTTTCAAGAATTGTTTGCAGATTAGAAAACAATCAGTTTAAAGCAGAGCTTACACCTCAATTGTATTCACTTTTTAATGAAATCGGTAAAAACACAACATATCCCGTAAGATGTGTAATGAGCAATCTTCCTGTTCTCAAGCCTCTTGTTACCAAGATTTGCTCCGAAATTCCTCCCGTTGCTTCTATGATGAGAACAACAACAGCAGTTACTATGGCAACAGGTAGCCCTGCACCTAATGTTCTTCCTCAGAAGGCAACTGTAAATGTGAATTTCCGTATTATGCCCGGTCAGACTATTGATGATGTTGAAAAGCACATCAGAAAATATGCAGGACCTAAAGCAGAAATCAAGCTTGTGAGCGGTAAGAATCCCTCAAAGATTTCTCCGACAGATTCAAGAGCATTTAATGCTATCAGTAAAATCTGTAAAGAAATGGATCCAAAAGCTATTGTTGCACCTTATCTTGTAATGGGCGGAACAGACGCCCGTCAGTATGAGGATGTTTGTGATAATATTTATCGTTATTCTCCCTTCCTGATGGATACAGGACTTCTTCTTACAACTCACGGAACAAATGAAAGAATACCTGTTTCCTCTCTTAAGGATGGCGTTGTGTTCTTTAAGAAATATATAAAAGCATTGACAACGGATTAATATATAACGATATTTTGGTTTTAAATAAGGAGTTTTTTTATGAAACTTTCAAGACTTCTGAAAAAACTTAGAAAAAAATTGCAGAGAATTATAAGAATGATAAAGGCGAAACCGCCAAAGCTAAAATTCTTTTATGCTTTTTTCTATAAATATTTTAAGGTAAAGAAAAATACAATTCTGGTAGAATCTTTTCATGGCTCAAACATTTCAGACTCAAGCCTTGCGTTAGTCAGAGAAATATTAAAATCATATCAGGGGCTTTATAAGATTTACTACGGAAGCTTTGATAAAAAGCTTCATCAGCAGTTTATTGATGATATTGGCTTGGATGTTGAGCTTGTTGATGTGAACTCTTTCCGTTATACAAAGATTCTTGCAACAAGTGAATATCTGATTAATAACAGCTCTTTCCCTGTTTATTTTATAAAGCGTGATGAGCAGAAATATATTCAGACCTGGCACGGAACTCCCTTGAAAACATTGGGTAAGGATATGCGGCTTGGCATTGAATCTATGTATAATGTTCAGCATAATTTCCTTCAGGCAGATTATATTACCTTCCCAAATGAGTTTACAAGGGATATAATGATGGATTGCTATAACCTTAATCCTCTTTATACGGGAAAGGTTGTAATGGCAGGTTACCCCAGAAATGAGATTTTCTTTGATTCACAAAGCGGAATAGATTTAAAGAAAAAACTTGGTCTTGAAGGTAAAACCGTTTATGGTTATATGCCAACCTGGAGAGGCACAAGCAATGCAAATATAAGCACAGAGGTTTATGAAAAAACTGTGGCAGGTATCTTTAAAAAGCTTGATGCTGAATTGAAAGATGACCAGGTGTTGTTTGTTAATTTCCATCCTATTTTAAAAAATGCAGTATCATTAGATAATTATAAGCATATTAAGCCTTTTCCAAAGGGCGTGGATAACTATGCGTTCCTCAATTGCTGCGATGCGTTGATAACGGACTATTCATCAGTTTTCTTTGACTATTCGCTTACAAAGAAGCCCATAATGCTCTTTATGTATGACTATGATGAATATATGCATGATCGCGGAATGTATATGGATGTTGCAACATTGCCCTTTAAAATTGTCTATGATGTTGATGAATTTACAGAAGCTCTTGCAACAGAAAGCTTTATGGATTCATCGTACGAAAATACAGAGTATTTTGAAAAATTCTTTAAATATGATTCTCCCGATGTAAGCAAAAAGCTCCTTGATTTGTTCTTTAAAGGCGAAAAGGGTGATTTGGAAATAATAGATTATTCCCATAATACCCAAAAGCCCTTGAAGGTTTTGTTCCCTAAATGTCTGAGAACAAAGGCAGACCTTGACACAATCGGCAAGGTTGCAGATGATAATACTGTTGTTTGCTTCGAAAGAAAATGGTTCCTCAACGGAGTTATAGGACCGCTTCTTCACGACGAATATTATGATTCATATAAATATGTTATCATAACAAATACCACACCAAGAACATATGGTGAGGAAATTCTCAGCAAGCTTAAGGTTAAAAGTGTAATAGATAAGATTCATTTAAGAGAAATTAAAAGAACCTTCCCGAATCTTAATATAGATCCCGGCTATATTTCCGATTATTCAGTTTATGAAAAAGACTGTACTGTTAATGTTGGTAATTACAAGCTGGTCAATGTTAAAAAGGTAGAGCAAAAGGGCAAGGATTTATTTGTAAGCTTTGAAAACACTGGCTACGAGTTAAAGCACATTGTATTTTTAACTGTTAATACGATTGCCAATATTGTGGATATACCTCCTGAGGAAAAGGACGGAGATTCAATTGTAATACCCCTGCAGAGCTTTATTGAAAGCTATCAGGTTTATTACAGAGAAAGACGCAGAGTGGGTATTGTTGCAGTTGATAAGCAAACAGGCAGAAAATGTGTTTTGTTGATTACAAACGGCGGAAATTCCAAGGATGAGTCTTGCAAATATGAAAAGCCTGTTATAGCTGACTATAAGCTTGTTGCTGATTATTATAAAGATAATTTCAAAAAAATATTCAATAGTGAAACTGACAGAATTAAGGATTTGTCAAGTCAGTACGATTTAACTGAAACCGATGTTACTGTTGCTGTTTTGCCCTATTACTACAAGGATTGGTTGTATGTAATTTTTTCAAATGAGGATGACTATTTTGAAACAATATACACTCCGGGTAGAGTTGAAAGGGTAAAAGCCAAAGGCAGAAAGTGCAAGGTAGTTGTTTCTTTCCCTTATGATAAAGAGGCAAAGGTTAAAGGTGTATTGCTGAAATATCGCTCAAGAGTTGAAGAGATAACAATTCCTATGAGCTGTAAAACTAAAATCAAAAATAATAAGGTTATCGTTACTTCTGAAATTGAGTTTACAGAAGATATGCCGTTGAAGCCTATTTATTGGGATATCAGAGCGGTAATTGAAAAATACGGAACAGAGCAGCTTGTTAAGTTTGAATATGCTGACAGAATGTATCTGAAGCTGAAATTCTATATTCTTAACTGTGTTTGTAAAATAGGCGCAGATAATCTTATATTCCCTTATATCGGCAAAAACAATGTTTTGTGCTTCTGCTATAAAGAAATAAGCGAGTATGATACCCAGTTAATTAAATTAAAAGAATTGCTTGTTTATTCTGTTTACAAGGTGTTCGGCTCTTATTGGAGAAAGAAAAAAATATGGCTGGTATTTGAAAAGTTTTCAAAATATGCCCAGGATAATGGTTATTATTTTTTCAAATATTGCATGGAAAACCTCACTGCAGAGCAAAAGAAAAATATTTATTATGTTATTGATAAACGTTCTCCTGATTATAAAAAGGTTGAAAAATATAAGGATAATGTTATTCAATTTATGAGTATGAAGCATATGATGTATTGCCTTGCAATGAATATATGCGTTGCTTCTGACTCAAAGCCCCATGTTTATAAATGGCGACCTACGCCAAGCTTTATTGTTCAGGTGCTTAATCATAAGCGTGAGCTTTTCCTGCAGCACGGTGTTACCGCCTTGAAGAAGGTTCATACCTTGTTTGGTAAGAAAGGCTCTTCACCAATGACTTACTTTGTAACCACAGGTAAGGTTGAACAGGAGATTGCAGTTAACGAGCTTTTCTATACAACTCAGACAGCTCCCATAACAGGCTTTGCCCGTTGGGATGCACTTGTAAACAAGGAAGATAAAAACGATAGGTTTATTCTTGTTATGCCAACCTGGCGTTCCTGGCTTGAGGATGTTTCCGATGAAGAATTTATGCAGAGCGATTATTACGAGAGATATACCTCTCTTCTTAAAAATCCTCGTCTTGCAGAAATTCTTAAAAACGGAAAAACAAGGGTTGTGTTCTATATTCATCCTAAATTTGCGGATTATATAGAGAATTTCAAGGACCTGGTAAGCGAAAACATATCGTATATTCCCTTCGGACAAGAGCCTCTTAACGAGCTTATGATGAAATGCTCAATGCTTGTAACCGACTATTCAAGTGTTTGTTGGGATGTATATTACCTTGATAAGCCCGTATTGTTTTATCAGTTTGATTATGAAACATATTCTGTTGCTCACGGCTCGTATATTAATATGGAAACAAATCTTTTTGGTAATCGTTCAACTGAAGAGGAAGATTTAATTAATGATATCGAGCACTTTATCAATAATGGCTTTACAGAAAATGAAAAAGACAGAATTGATGCGGCAAAGTATTTCGAATATCGTGATAACAATAACAGTAAGCGTATTTATGAGTTCTTAAAGAATAAGAGATATTAAAAAATTAGCCCTCGGAATTTAATTTCCGAGGGTTGTTTTTTAAAAGGATTTTATGTTGTTTTCATATTCAGTAAAGAATTTCTGGAGAAGTTCTTCATCGTTTTTATTACCTCTGAGGCAAATTGAAACGCTTAAATCTCCGTTTATGCTAAGAGCAGTCATAACTGCACAAGGCTTGTTTTTTGCCGCTCCTGCAACGAAAGCAGAGAAAGGTTTATTATTCGCAAGACTGAATGCAACAGTATCAATTTTACCAACATTACTGACTGATAAAGTAGGGTTGCGGTAAAAAAGCTTAACTATTGGCTCTGCTTGTGCATAAATCATTGTTTTGTAAGCAAAGTTTAAAAGCGGGATTCCGTGCAGACCCATAAATTCATCAGCTTTCAGTTCTTTTGTCTTTTGGCTCACAAGGGTAAGTGTATCTTTTAAATCATTACCCATTCTCTCAATTGCACAATGGCTGAATGAAACGTGGTTAGTGTAACCGATAGTGCTTAAATCCTTGATGTGTCGCCTTAAATCAGTTGCGCAAGAAACGCTTATGCCTTCATCATTATTGAAGCTCGCAACCTTTTTAAGTGCATCAATATATGAAGCAACAAGTAAGTCGTTTACTGTACCACCCATAGCCTTTGTGAAAGCTACTGCTTTGTCAAAATGCTCTTTCTCAATTTTTCTTGAAACTATAACAACATTTTTTTCGATGTTGTTGTTTTCGAATGGGAAACGGTGCTTATCGCGAGGGGAAATGTTCGCAAATTGTTTTTTTGCTTTCTTTCTGAAAGCGGGCTCCATATCTTTGTAAACCTCTGTGTACTTTCTTGAGCCCACAGAGAAGCAAAGAGGGGAGATACCCTTTAATACATAATCGGAATAGGCTTTGCAAAAATCGTTCCAGAACGCCTTGAAACCGCCGCCATCCATACACATATGATTCCATATAAAAAGTATGTAGGTTTTGCCTTGATGATAGAAAAGAGCGATATTAAACTGAATGTTGCTCTTGAGTGGAATCTGACGTGAGAAAAACTCTTTTTTTGCTTTTTCTAAATCATCAACCTCTTTTGCAAAAACAAATTCATTAACATTGTAATCCGCTACCTTCCAGTAAGGTGCGATTGGGTTTCTGATAACCTGCGAATGTAAGAAGGGTGCACTTTCAAGGGCGCAGACAGCAACGTTTTTGAAAGCTTCTTCGTCAACTATGAAGTCATAGTCCACCTCAAATCGTGCAAGTCTGTCCATATATTTTCTGCACATAAGATTGATTTTATCATACATCTCGCAGGGCAGAGTCATTTTCAATAATTGGGGCTTCTGCTCTTTAAAAGCCATTAAATCCTTAATAACCTTTTCATCAGTAAGCCCTTTCTTTTTAAGAGCGAGGGCTTCTGCTTCGTAGTTTAATTTCATAATTAATCCTTTTCGATATGGTCAAAGAAGAAATCTCTCTTCTCATCAGTATCAATAACCTTAATGGGCTTAACCTGATTAAGGTTTGCGCCACGCTTTCTTAATACCTCACGGTAGTCGTCGTAAGTACCTTTCTTAAGGAAGAGAACCTCCGGATGACCTAATGCACCACTTTTGATAAGGGGCTCAACAGAAACGTTACCCTGGCAAAGCTTTTCTTCGAAAAGTGCGTTGTATGTAGCCTTTTTCTCGTCGGAAATATCTTCTGCCAGCTCAATAAACAGCTTGTAATGACCGGGTGATGTGCTTCTGTCGGCATAAATACTGTAGCCGATATATAAGTCATCTGATGCCTCTGACATATTGGCAACAATTTCATCAAAAGCCATTGAGCTTACCTTTTCACCGCTGATGTTTGCAATCTGATTAAGACGATAGCAGAAGGTGATTTTCGGAGACTGATTATAATAGCCTGTAACCTTGATAACATCCTGAATTCTGTAACGATAGAAGCCACTCATATTTGTGAGAATAATCTCATATTCCTTGCCAACCTCAAGGTCTTTGATGGTAAGCAGATTGTCATAATCTTCCTGGTCTATAGGGCGGAATTCATAAAAGCCGTTCTGAGGAAGAATAACATATTCAAAGGAGTTGAATTCAAGGGGGATAGCCATAAATGCTTCTGTTGCAGTATAGCCCAGATAGTGCATGGGAATATCTTCACCAAGATATCTTCTCAATTTCTTTTGATAGAAGCTGAGGGAGCCTGTACCCATACCATACATCCAACCAACGTTGGGCCAGATACGAGGGATGATGGGGGATTCATCAAAGCCCTTTCTGAATTCTCTTCTTAATTCTTCTGCTCTCTTGGGGTTGGGTTTAAGCTTTTTGTTGTATTTTTCTCTGATATGGTCGGGCACAACAACATTATCATTGATAATACCTTTTTCAATATCATCGCAAAGCATTTCCCAGTTTTCTTCCATATAGAAAAACATTGATTCAAGGGTTGTGATGAATATTGTACCAAGATAGCTTACCTTTTTACTGGGAAGAGCAAAACGAAGCTTCATATAGTGCATATCCATATCAACACCGGGCTCGGGGAAAAGAACCTCTCTGGGTGATGTTGTAAATGCCTCAACAATAGGGCTTACATTCAGGAGGGGAATTGAGGAAAGGCAACTGATTGTACCGCCCTTAACCTTTCTGCAACCGATTTCTGCGGTTAAAAGACCCTTCTGAGCAGGTAAGGTTTTTCCCTGCTTTGCGAACCATTTAACAGCGCAGCCAACAGGAGCGGAGAAGCTGAAGCATTGGCAAACCCATTCTGCCCAGTATGAGAGGGGAACAAGCTTTTGCTTACCTGTACTGCCTGAGCTTTCTGTGAATCGGCGAACATACATATTTGTAATAAGACCCTTTTCACCGTTTGCCATACGCCAAACATAATCGTCATAGTCTGCATAAACAGAAAGGGGGACTATTTTCTGATAATCCTCAATGGATTTAACATCCTTGAAATTATGGAGCTTACCATATTCAGTTGTTTTATTTTTTCTCATAAGCCTTTTAACGCAGGTTTCCTGCATTTTGTTGGCTCTTTTAGAGTAAATAAAAATTTTGATATGCTCGCATATACCAACGAAACCGCCCCAACCGGAAAGAAATTTGTCTAACATATAAACACCTCGAAATATTTTCTGTATTTAGTTTATCTCATATATAAATGAGATAGGAAATTGAATACTTTATTATTGTGTGGATTATATCTTACGGGAAAATCAAACCAGGTTACCTTTTTATGAATGCTCTTTTCATGAGAAAATGCATTGAAGCCTGCTTTGCCGTGATAAGAACCCATACCGCTTTCGCCAACGCCACCAAAACCAAAGCTGTTAATGGCGATTTGCATTATTGTATCGTTAACGCAACCGCCACCGAACTGACATTTTTCAAGTGTTCGGTCTATTGCTTTTTTGTCCTCGGAGAAGATATATAAACCGAGAGGCTTGGGCTTGCTTGCAAGTATTGAGTAAAGCTCTTCGTATGTGTCAAATGTGAGTATGGGAAGAACAGGACCAAAAATTTCTTCTTTCATAACCTTGTCATCCCAGGTAACATTGTCCATAACAGTTGGTGCGATTTTAAGAGTAGTTATATCTCTTTCGCCACCGAAAACAACCTTGCTTTCATCAATTAAATTGCATATTCTGTTAAAATGCTTTACATTAACGATTTTACCGTATTCATCATTGTTCAGAATATTATCGCCATATTGCTTTTGGATTTGCTTGCAAAGCTCTTTAACCAATTCATCCTTAACACTACTGTGGCAAATTATATAGTCAGGAGCAACGCAGGTTTGTCCGCAGTTAAGGAATTTACCATATGTAATTCTTTTGGCAGCCAAATTGATTTTTGCTGTTGAATCAACAATGCAAGGGTTTTTACCACCAAGCTCAAGAACAACGGGAGTAAGATTATCGGCAGCCTTGTGAAGAATTTCTTTTCCTACTTCCTGACTGCCTGTGAAGAAAATCATATCAAACTTCTGATTTAAAAGCTCTTTGTTTTCTTCTCTGCCACCTGTAACAACAGCTACATATTCAGGCGGGAAGCACTCTTCAATAATCTTTTTTATGATTGCGCTTGTTGCAGGGGAATAAGCACTTGGTTTAACTATAATTGTGTTACCTGCGGAAATAGCATCGGAAATTGGTGTCATTGTTAAAAGGAAGGGATAATTCCAAGGGCTCATTATAAGCACATTTCCGTAAGGGGAAGCTTTTTTATAGCCACTACCGATGTTCTGACCGATAGGTGTATAAACAGGGTGCTTTTTTGCATATGAAAATGTGTAGCGAATCATATAGTTTAATTCCATAAGAACAAGACCTGTTTCGCAAACAAAGCCGTCAAACTCGCATTTCCCTAAATCCTGCTTCAATGCTTTGTTTATGTCATTTTCATACTTTTTAATGCATTTATATAATTTCAATAGCATTTGAATACGGAATTTAACCGGTAGGGTAGCACCGCTCCGGAAAAATTCCCTTTGCTTTTTCAGAATTTCTTCAATATTCAAAATATCACTTCCCCAAGTGTATTTTCTGTGGTTTTCCATATACCGCACAATTATATAAATTATACTATATATAAATACAAGTTGCAACAAGAAAATTAGCAAATAGCAAATAGCAATTAGCGATATTCTTGTTTTTGTTTTTTGTTACGCTTTAAACTTTAACTATAGCCGAAAAGAATTGAACCCCGTACGCCTAAAATTCAAATCTTTCGGCACATCACGGCGTTTTTCGTCTTAATATACGCCAGTATATCTTCGCCGAAGAAACACCCTGCTGCACCAAAATCTTTGGAATTTTAGGTGCGAGCAGTTTATTAAGGCGAAATTTTTGCAATAACAAGGAAAAAAGTGAAGGAATACTGTCGTATTTCAAACTTTTTGACGCAGTTAGTGCGGAAATTTGCCTTAAGAAACCGTGCGGTGTTCAATTCTTTTCGGCTATTGAACAACAAATTAAAAGGTGGTCCCGTCTCTTTGAAGAGAGATAAGACCACCAAACTCTTTTTTGTTTAAATTAAACCGCTATTTGCTATTTGCTAACGGCTAATCGCTAACAGCTATCAGCTAACAGCTAAAATTTATTTCATAAGTCCGTTTGCTACGCACCAATCGTGGAAAGATTTAAGTGAACGAAGTCGTGCACCGTCAAGGTGATGTGAACCTCTTGTGTACCAGTTAAAGTTCTTAACGCCCTGAAGTCTGATAAGCTCTTTTGCGCTTGCGCAGAAGCCATCATTGATAGCATTGTCAAGGAGAATGATTTCGTTATAGCGTTGCTCAGCAAGAGCCATATCACCGCTTACAAATGCTTCGTGGAATCTCTGGAAGAATGCACCGCCACAGGAAGTGGGAGTTGCCATAACACCGCGAGCACCTGCAACATATGAATCAAAAAGGAAGGGCATATTTGCCTGAATGATTGTTGAATCACCCTTATTGTCAATTTTTGCCTGAATACCTTCCATTGTACAGGTTGTGTCCTTGATACCCCAGATAAGACCATCTTTAGTAAGCTCGCCGTATGCTTTACCACTCATTTTATGGGGCTGGAAACCGGGGAACTCATAAAGGAAAACGGGAACTGTAGCAGTAGAAGCAAGATCTCTGATGTATTCAACAAGCTTGTCGTCATCATCGCCCAAACCTTTTGTTGTAAGAACGATACCGTCAACACCTGTCTGCTCCATTTTCTTGATTTCTTCAAGATTTGCTTCCTTGGTAGGCTCAATGTTTGCTGTTGCAACAACAGTTGTGTTGCCTTTGTGTTTAACTGTCAATTCTGCCAGCTTAAGTCTTTCTTCAAGTGTAAGCTCTTTCATTTCAGAGCTGCCGCAAACTGCGAAAAGGTGTTCAACACCCTGAGCAACCTGCCAATCTGCATATTCCTCGTATGTATTGTAGTCAATGCTTCTGTCCTCGAAGAAGGGGGTAAGCATAAGTGAATAAATACCGTCTTTTGTTTCTCTTGTAAGCTTTGCCATTATAAACGACTTCTTTCTGTTTTAGTTTTCAAGGGCTATGCCCTGAAGGCATAACCCTTGTTTGTAGATTTTACTGAACGTTTTTCTTAAGAGTAGCAAGCTCTTCTGCAAGCACTGCAGGAATCTTGTCACCGAATTTTGCGTAGAATTCTTCGATACCCTTTGCATCTTCCTGCCAGAGCTCTTTTTCAACCTCGAGGATGCTTTCGAGAGATTCAAGAGTAACTTCGCCTTCAAGACCTTCAATATTGATGTCTTTTGCGTAGGGAATGTAACCGATTTCTGTATCTTTAGCATCTACCTTGCCTTCACAACGGTTGATAATCCACTCAAGAACTCTGAGGTTATCACCGAAACCGGGCCACATAAAGTTGCCTTCATCGTCTTTTCTGAACCAGTTAACGTTGAAGATTTTAGGAGCTTTTTCGGGATCGAGAGTTTCACCGATGTCAATCCAATGCTGCCAGTAATCTGCCATATTGTAACCGCAGAAGGGGAGCATAGCCATAGGGTCACGACGAACAACGCCAACTGCACCTGCAGCTGCAGCAGTTGTTTCGGAAGCCATAATTGAACCAACGAACACACCATGATTCCAGTCACGTGACTGATAAACAAGGGGAGCAAGCTTTGCACGTCTGCCACCGAATACGATTGCGCTGATCGGAACACCGTTGGGGTTCTCGAATTCAGAGCTGAGGCAAGGACAGTTAACAGCAGGAGCTGTGAAACGGCTGTTGGGATGAGCGCCTTTTTCTTCGCTTTCCTGACCGTTCCAGGGGTTGCCCTTCCATTCAACTGCATTTGCGGGAGGATTCTTGTCAAGACCTTCCCACCAAACGGTGTTATCATCAAGGTTATGAGCAACGTTTGTGAAGATTGTGCCCTTCTTTGTGGAAGCAACAGCATTGGGGTTGGATTTTACGTTTGTACCGGGAGCAACGCCGAAGAAACCGTTTTCGGGGTTAATAGCGTAAAGTCTTCCGTCAGGACCTTTACGGATCCAGGAAATATCGTCACCAACGCACCATACCTTGTAGCCTTTTTCCTTATAAAGTTCCGGAGGAATAAGCATAGCAAGGTTTGTTTTACCGCAAGCTGAGGGGAATGCTGCACAGATGTATTTAACCTCGCCCTGAGGATTTTCAATACCGAGGATGAGCATATGCTCTGCCTGCCAGCCTTCTTTCCAACCCTGGTAAGAAGCGATACGGAGTGCGAAGCATTTTTTACCGAGAAGAACGTTTCCGCCGTAACCGGAGTTAACGGAGATAATTGTGTTGTCCTGAGGGAACTGGCAGATATATCTCTTTTCTTCATCGATATCGCAACGGCAGTGGAGACCGCGAACCCAATCATCGCTGTCACCAAGCACATCGAGAACATCTTTGCCTACTCTTGTCATAATTACCATGTTAAGAACAACATAGATAGAGTCTGTAAGCTCGATACCAACTTTAGCAAAGGGTGAACCAACAGGACCCATTGAATAGGGGATAACGTACATTGTTCTGCCTTTGTAGCTGTCGCGAGCAATATCATAAAGCATTTCATAAGCTTGTGCAGGATCCATCCAGTTATTTGTGGGACCTGCTTCTTCTTTAGTATTTGCACAGATAAAGGTTCTGCCTTCAACACGAGCAACGTCGTTTACTGCAGTTCTGTGAAGATAACAATCGGGGAGAAGTTCCTGATTAAGTTTGATGAGTTCGCCTGTTGAGCAAGCAGTTGCTCTGAGCTCCTCAATCTGTTCTTTAGAGCCGTCGATCCAAACAATTTTGTCGGGCTTTACAAGGTCAACCTTTTCGTCGATCCAAGCAAGGACGCTCTTGTTGTTTGTTAATGCTGACATATTACGAGACCTCCTGTAAATTAGTCCAAAATTACCTATTTTGTAATCGTAACAATTATACTATATTTTGCGCATAATTTCAACAAAAAATACTAAATATTCCCAATTATTTAATATTTTTATAATTTGTACAATGTTTCGCCTAACTATTATATGTTTTTTTATATAAAAAAACTCCCCGAAAAATCGGAGAGCTGTAATAAAATTTTATTTTACATATTTTTCAACGAAATTAAAAACAGAATCCCAATATAATTCGGGATGAACAAGATGAGCTTCAGCATGCTCGGCATCGGGAATTGAAACCTTTTCCTTTTCGCAGGCGGCTGCATTGTAGTTAAGGTCAAGCATTCTGTAGGGTACAAATAAATCCTTTTCGCCATGCAGGAAAATTGTTGGGGTTTTGCTCTTTTTCAACTGCTCAACGCAGGAAGCCTTTTTAAAATCAAAGCCCGAAACAATATTCGTAACAATATTTGCTGCATAAAGAACAGGGAAAGCAGGTGTATGGTAGGTTTCCTTCATTTCGTTTTTGAATTCATCCCATACTGAAGAATAACCGCAGTCTGCAACGGCGCATTTAACATTGAAGGGTAAATCCTCACCTGTTGTCATCATTGTTGTTGCCGCACCCATTGATACGCCGTGAAGAACAATCTGAGGACTATTGTAAGTTTTTGATATGTACTGAATCCAGTCAATAATGTCAAGTCGGTCGAGCCAACCCATAGTAATTGAACGATGCTCGCTCATATCGTGACCACGAAGGCAGGGGAGAAGAACGTTGTAGCCTCGTTTGTGGTAATGAAGAGCATAACTGCCCATACCCTTGGGAGAGCTTGTGTAGCCGTGAATACAAATAAGCCATTTGTCACTTTCTTCATCTGCTTTGACAACAAGAGCGTGTATAGGCTCATTTTGGCGGTTTTTAATAACGATATGGTCATAATCCTTGGTATCAACCCAAGCATCGCCCTCAGCTCTTAAAATTTCTTTAGGAGTTGTTTTATCTGTGGGGGCTTTCTTTTCTTCAAGCTCCTTTTTGAAATCGCTTACTTTTTTTGATGCTCTTGTGAGAACAAAGGTGTTCATAGCAAGACCGGAACCAAAGAAAACTCCGGCAGCACCCAATAATACTTTTGCAGATTTTTTCATTTATTTCACAACCTTTCGGGCTTTTTTTACATTATACTACAATCATTCCAAAAAATAAATACAATTTTTTGTTGTTTTATATAATTTGTTCTGTTATAATGTACTATGTTGTATCTCATAAAGTTAATTTATAAGAAAAATTTGATGTTTGTTAAACCTCTCTTCGAAGAGAGGTACCCCATACATTTATTATATTTTTCTATCGCTATTCGTTGTGAAGCTAATTTTAACTTTTGATAAGGAGTAATTATTATGTCAAAAGACTTAATGTTCAGAACAGCTGCTTTCGGTGGATTCAGAAAAGATGAGGTTATGGATTTTATTGAAAATGTCCTTACTGAAAAAAGCGCTCTTGAAAGACAGCTTGCGGTTAATTCTTCAAATACTGCTCAGCTTAATGCCCGGATTGCAGCCTTGCAGAATGAGGTTGCCGATATTGGTAAGCTCCGCTCAGATATGGCTGAACTTTCAGCTAAAATCAATGATTATGAGATTGCTGTTGACGATAAGGATACTCTCATAAAAGAGCTTACTGAAAGACTTTCAAAAGCTGAAGCAAATGCTTCAAACGAAGCTGAAATCAATGAATTGAAAAAAGAAAATGAAAGACTTCAGGCTGAGATTGACAAAAAGCGCGACCTTGAACGTCAGGTTGGTGCGGCTATGCTGGATGCGCGCCTTCATTCAGAAGAGCTCGTTGAGCAGGCAAAGGAAAAGGCAAATTCTGTTACAAAGGCTGTATATGCTGCTATAGGCGATACTGCGGTTAAAATAGATGACCTTTCTGCAGGTATCGGTGAAATTGCCCGCAATTTCACAAAATCTGTTGAAGAAGTAGAGCTCCGTATCAAAGCCTTGACAGGTGACATGAGCAAAACTGCTCAGGCGCTCATTTCCGAAAATGTTCTTACTGAAAGCCCAAAAACTGAAATAGATGAGCCTGCAAAAGAATATGATTTTTCTTCACCGATTGTTGAAGAGGAAATATCCTTTGACAGTAAAATCGGTGATGAGGATTATTAATGAGCGAATATTACTTAACTACTGAGAATATTAATGAATGGGTGGAAAATCTCGTGGCGGGCGACAGGGTGCTTTTGTCCGGAACTGTGTATACCGCGCGGGATGCTGCCCACAAGAAAATAAAAGAACTGATTTCCCGGGGAGAGGCTTTGCCTTTCCCTATTGAAAACTCTGTTGTCTATTTTGCAGGGCCTACACCCGAAAAAGAAGGTCTTGCAATCGGCAGCATCGGTCCCACAACCTCTTCGAGAATGGATTGCTTTTCCCCGCTGATGATTTCCTTAGGACAGAAAGCTATGATAGGTAAGGGCAACAGAAGCAACGCTGTGACAGATGCTATGAAAGAATACGGTGCAGTATATTTTGCGGCTATCGGCGGCGCAGGGGCATTGTATTCAAAATGTGTTGAAGAATGCAATGTTATTGCATTTGAAGATTTAGGGTGCGAATCGGTAAAGAAATTAAAAATCAAAGATTTCCCGCTTTTAGTGGCAATAGACTCAAAGGGCAACAGCTTATATAAGTAATTAAATTGTGAGGTGCGTTTGAAAAAATCATATGATTATTTCAAGACGTTGAAATTATTATCGGAAGCTCTCCTGGTAATATATGAAAAAACTCTTTTAAAGCAAGATTTTTCTTCCGACAGAATTGAGTTTTTAGCAGAAAAATCCGAACTGATAAAAAATTTACAAAATGAATTTATTACTCCGCTTGAACGGGGTGATATTTTCTTGTTAGAAAAAAGTCTTACTGAAGAAATGATTGCAATTTTTAGCTTGCAGGAGTATTTTTACTTCATTAATACCAAGGATTATGTTGTTCTTGATAACATAAAAAAATCCTTAAAGACTCAAAGTGTAATTTTCACTCAATTAGGTAACTTCAAAAGCAATTTAAAGCTTTTTGAACAATGCTCCCGGGAAATAAATTATCTTAATTCAGAAAAGAAAAATATAGAAATTCAGATTATAGAGGCTCTGAAATGCAAAAGCGAACAGCCTCTGATAAAATATGCAGTTAATTCCGTTTTTCTTGATTTAAACAGAAAAATATTTAAAACTATTTTGCAAATTGAAGGAATATTAATAAAAAACAGTTAGGTGGATTATGGACTTTTATTCATTAAGAAAAAAACTTATCGAAAAAGAATTTTCACGAATGAATGATATGCAGAAAAGCGCCGTTTTTAATGTAAACGGTGCAGTTCTCATTTTAGCAGGTGCAGGAAGCGGTAAAACTACGGTCCTTGTTAACAGAATTGCTTACCTTATTAAATACGGCAATGCCTATCATTCTGATTTTTCATACAGAGTGCCAACCCAAGAGGATGCCGAAATCCTTCAGAATTACATAGAAAATGGCGGTGTTCTTCCTGAGAAGGTTCAGGCTATTTTAAGCGTTGATGCACCTCAACCCTGGCAGATTCTTGCAATTACCTTCACTAATAAGGCTGCAAATGAGCTTAAAAGCCGTCTTGAAGCGATGTTAGGTGAAAAGGGAAATGATGTGTGGGCAAGTACCTTCCACTCCTGCTGTGTGCGAATTCTTCGCCGCGACAGTGAAAGAATCGGATTTTCAAAGCATTTCACGATTTATGACACTGATGATTCAAAGAGAGTTATGAAAGAGGTTCTTCGAGTTCTTGACATTGATGAAAAACGCTTGCCTGTTAAATATGTGCTCAATGAAATCGGCAGAGCAAAAGACTCTTTAATGACCCCTGCGGATTATACTGCAAGCGCAGGCTATGACACTAACAAAAAGCTTATAGGACAAGCATTTGAAAAGTACGAAGAAATGCTCAAAAAAGCTGATGCAATGGACTTTGATGATATTATTGTCAATACGGTTAAGCTTTTGAAAGAAAATCCTGATGTGCTTGAATATTATCAACGCCGTTTCAGATATGTTATGGTGGACGAGTATCAGGATACTAACCATGCACAGTATATTCTCACATCATTACTTGCTAACGGTTACAGAAATATCTGTGTTGTTGGTGATGATGACCAGAGTATTTATAAATTCCGCGGTGCAACAATTGAAAATATTCTTTCCTTTGAAAATCAGTATGAAGATACTGCAGTAATCCGCCTTGAGCAGAATTATCGTTCAACCTCTGTTATTCTTGATGCGGCTAATGCGGTTATTAAAAATAATAAGGGCAGAAAAGGCAAGACCCTCTGGACTGAAAAAGAGGGCGGTGACAAAATAAAGGTAAAAATACTTACAGATGAGCGCGATGAGGGTAGATTTGTTGCAGATGAAATTCTCAATGCAGTTGCTCTCGGCAGAAAGTTTTCTGATTTTGCAATACTTTACAGAACCAATGCTCAATCAAGCAGTATTGAACGCGCTCTTGTATATAACGCAGTACCTTATAAGGTTATCGGTGGTCACCGATTCTATGACCGTAAGGAAGTTAAAGATATTCTTGCTTACCTTTCAGTTATTGCAAATCCGTCTGATACTGTCCGTTTGAGAAGAATTATTAACGAGCCCAAGAGGGGAATTGGTGAAACAACAATTAATAATGCAGCTTCAATTGCCGATGGTTTAGGAACAACATTCTATAATGTTATTCAGAATGCCAATGATTATCCTATGCTTTCCCGCGCGGCAGGTAAATTAATTGATTTTACTGCTCTTATCAATTCTCTTGCCCTTTCGCTGGAAGAAAAAAGTATTCAGGATTTCTTTGATGATGTAATTACTAAAACCGGTTATTATGCTTCACTTGATTTGGATAAAGAAACTGCAGAAGAACGCAAGGCGAACGTTATGGAAGTGCTTGCTAACCTTGTTCGTTATATGGAAGATAATGAAGGGGGTACTCTCACAGGCTTCCTTGAAGAGGTTGCTTTGATGACCGACCTTGATAACTATAATACAGAAGCGGAATCAACAGTAATGATGACTCTTCACTCTGCAAAAGGTCTTGAATTTCCCGTTGTTTTCATTGTTGGAATGGAAGAGGGACTTTTCCCGGGAAATCAGGTTATGTATGACCCTACAGAGCTTGAAGAAGAAGGCAGACTTTGTTATGTGGGTATTACCCGTGCAAAAGAAAAGCTTTATATTACTAATGCACGTTCAAGAATGCTCTTTGGTAATACGAGCTTTACAAGGCCCTCGCGCTTCCTTGGTGAAATACCTGAGGAGCTTACCGACTTTGAGCGTAACGCGCCTCAGCAGACCTTCTACGGCGGTTATTCGGGAGTTTCCTATGGTGGAGGTAACAGCAGCTCCTCTTATAGTGGCGGAACAAAGATGTTTTCCCGGGAAAACTCTTATTCCAAGCCAACCTCATCTGCACCGAAGAATAAAGCAAGCGGTTTTGCAAACGGGGGCTTCAGCTCTGCACCTAAAAAGAACTCAACCGATAATGTAAGCCTTGATTTTAAGGTTGGAGATACAGTTGAGCATAAAACCTTTGGTAAAGGTATGATAGTAAGCGCAAAGGCAATGGGTGGCGATATGCTTCTTGAAATAGCCTTTGATACCTGCGGAACTAAAAAAGTTATGGCAAAAATGGCGAAGCTTACAAAATGCTGAATTATATTCAGCATTTTGTAAGTTGAAAGTGGAAAATGGCAAGTGGCAAGTTAAGGGTGCTGCGCACGGCGATTATAAAAAAAGTAGGATTCAAGACATTAGTTGTCCTGAATCCATTTTTTTGTTTAAGATTTATTATAAAAATAGCTGTGCGCAGCACCCGAAACTTTGCGTTTTGCGCTTTGCACTTTGCATTTAATATTCTGAAAACGGTGATGCAATTCTTGAAAGCCTGAAATTAACAGTTTCTCTTGAACGGTTGAATCGGTATATACTGAAAATAAGACCGATACCGATATAAAGGCAGAGGGTACTTGTACCGCCTGCGCTGAAGAATGGAAGAGTAATACCGATAACGGGTAACACCATAAGCACCATACCTGCGTTAATTGCAACCTGAGCGGCAATCATTGATGCTATACCGTAGCAAGCAAGCTGAGCTGAAAAGTCTCTTGCCTCTTTACCTGTTTTGATTATTTTAAAGCAAATAAAGAATAATAATAAAAGCGCAATAAGACAACCCAAAAAACCTGTTTCTTCACCGATTGCCGTAAGAATAAAGTCGTTTTCTCTTTCGGGAACAAGGCCTGCCTGAGTATATGTGCCTTTAAGATAGCCTTGACCGAAGAAGCCGCCTGAACCGAGAGCATTAAGACCTAATCTCTGCTGAAAGCTTTCGTCTGCAAATTCTTCAGGACGGAAAAGTGCTAAGAATCTGTTGCGCTGATAATCGTCAAAAACATACATCCATACAAGAGGGGATGCAGCAATACCTAAAATGCCCCCTGCACCGAAAAAGCCTATATGGAGCCCTGCAAAGAAAAGCATGGCAATTGTCATAAATATGAAAACAAGCGCGGAACCCATATCACCCGTAAGAATAACAAGACCGATGGGAATTACCGCATGAATTCCTAATAAAAGAATAGATTTAAAAGAATTTATATTGTCCTTACAAAGCTCAAGGTGCATTGAATAGGTAATAACAAAACCGATTTTAACAAGCTCGGAGGACTGGAAATAAATTGAACCAAACTTAAGCCAGCATTTTGAGTCAGGGCGGGATTCGGGCGCAGCACCAAAAATAAGTGTTATTATCATTAACCCCACACAGAAAAGACCGATTATTGGCCATATTTTCATTATAAGCTCATAGTCAATTGCTGAAATTATCAGCGTTATTATAATACCTGCAACTGCTGCGATAATCATAACTATTGCATCACGATAAATTGTTTCGCCTTCACCTAAACGGAATCTGGTTGCACTATGAACCATCAAAACTCCGAAAATCGAAGCTGCGGTAATAAGCATAAGAAGAATTTTATCTGTTTCTGTAATAAATCTTCTTGTCAAGGAAAAATATTTTTTCAAGTCCTGCACCTCTTGATTTTATTTAACAATATTGTTATTATACATATAATATGTTTTTATTTCAAGTGTTTTAGTTTTTTAGAGGTATTTATGGTTGAAGTGTTTTCTTGCTCACCAAACGAAACCGAGCTTTTTGGTGAGAAATTAGGTGCAGCCCTAAAAGGTGGCGAGGTTGTAGCCTATTTCGGTGGTTTAGGTATGGGTAAAACCCGTTTTACAGCAGGTCTTGCAAGGGGAATGGGTATAAATGCAGATGTTTCAAGCCCCACCTTCGCTCTTGTTCACGAGTATGGCGGAGAAATCCCTCTTTGTCATTTTGATATGTACAGAATAAATACCTTTGAGGATTTATGCACAACGGGATTTTTTGATTATCTTGATAACGGATGTGTTCTTGCGGTTGAATGGAGCGAGAATATTGAAAATGCTTTGCCCGAAGAAAAGCTTATTAAGATTGAATTTTCTCGTGGCGAAAATGATGAAAGCAGAATTTTAAGAATGAGTGGTGAGAGTGTTTATGAAAATTCTTGGCGTTGACAGTACTGCAACTGCTGCTTCTGCTGCTGTTTTTGCAGATGGTAAGCTTTTAGCGGTAGATTTTTCTAATACAGGCTTAACCCACAGCCAGACTCTTTTACCGATGATTGATAATGTTCTTAAAACCGCCCGTGTTTCTGTTGATGATATTGATTTTTTTGCTGTTTCAAACGGTCCCGGTTCATTTACAGGTGTTCGTATCGGTGTTTCCGCAGTAAAAGGTCTTGCACAACCTCTCAATAAAAAATGTCTTGGTCTTTCTACTCTTGAGGTTATCGCCAAGCCACTTGAAAATACAGGTGTGTATGCAGTTGCAGTTATGGATGCACGTTGTAATCAGGTTTATACCGCTCAGTTTGACTGCAAATGCGGTCTGGACAGGAAAACTCCCGATGATGCAATTTCAATTGCAGATTTAACTGAACATCTTAAAACGGTTGATGGAAAAATAATGCTTATTGGAGATGGAGCACTTCTTTGCTATAATAAAATGAAGGCGGATTTACCTGATATTGAAATCGCGCCTTTGAATATCAGATACCAGAATGCATCCTCTGTTTGCCTTATTGCATCGGAAATCCTCGAAAAAGACGAGAATGTGTCGGTTTCTCCCAATGAGCTTTTACCTTGCTACTTAAGACTTTCTCAGGCTGAGAGAGAATTAAAAAATAAAAATAAATAAAATACATAAATGAAAATAAATACCGAAAGGATGTTAAATATGATTGCTATTGCTTCTGACCACGCAGGTTACCCTCTTAAAGAAGAAATTAAAAAATATCTTACCGAAAAAGGTGTTGAATTTATTGATTGCGGTACTGATTCTCCCGATTCAGTTGATTATGCCGCTTTTGCTCAGAAGGCTTGCTTGAAGGTTACAAGCGGTGAATGTGAAAAGGCAGTTCTTTGCTGCGGAACAGGTATCGGTATTTCAATGGCTGCAAATAAAGTTAAAGGCATCAGAGCCGCTTGCTGCTCCGATTACTTCAGCGCAAAATTCACAAGAGTTCATAATGATGCAAATGCACTTTGCTTAGGTGCAAGAGTTATTGGTGGCGGTCTTGCCTGCGAGCTTGTTGATGTTTTCCTTAACACAGAGTTTGAGGGTGGCAGACATCAGCGCAGAGTTGACCAGATTCACGCTATTGAAAACGGCGAAATACTTTAATGAATAAATTAAAAGCTTTACTAAAAAACAAACCTAAGATAATAAAAAGAGCGTTATGTGTTTTACTAACGCTCTTTGTTGCATTTTCATTGGTAACAATTTGGGGTAATGTTTCTTTATCTGTTGAACATTTTGAAATAACAACAGATAAAATCAATATTGAAAACAGCTATAAAATAGCTCATATTTCAGATTATCATAATACCAAAAACCAATTTCTTAATGATGCAGTTCTTTTATCATTGGAAAAAGAAAAGCCTGATATAATTGTTTTAACAGGTGATTTGGTTGACTGCAGAAAAACTGATATAGACAAAGGTATTGGTTTTGTTTCGGAAATTATTAAATTTGCTCCTGTTTATTATGTAACAGGTAATCATGAGTGCAATATAAGTATTGATAGCCAAACTGCTTTTGACAATATGATTGCTGATTTAAAAGAATCAGGGGTTCAGGTGTTAAGGGGAGAAAGCTCTGTAATCACCTTACCAAATAATGAAAAAATCAATATTTTCGGAATTGATGACCCGTATTTTCATTGTGAATTTGCAAGTGAGATTAAATATGCAACAGATTCTCTTTGTTCTTTTTTAGAGATTGATAAAAGTGAATTCAATATTCTTCTTGCTCATCACCCAGAGCAGCTTGATGTATATTCAAAATATAATTTTGATTTAGTTTATTCAGGTCACGCTCACGGCGGTCAGGGCAGATTGTTCGGAATTGGTTTAATAGCACCCGACCAAGGACTATTTCCGAAATACACCAGTGGTATTTATACAGAAGATAAAACCACGCTTATAGTAAGCAGGGGAATAGGTAACAGTATTGCGCCTGTAAGAATATTCGACAGACCTCATTTGATATACACAGTTATTCAATAAATGTTTGCAAAAAATTTGATGTTTGTTAAACCTCTCTTCGAAGAGAGGTTTAGACCACCCCAAGTTTTTGTAAGATTAAACTATAAAAAGTGAAACTCACTCAACTTTGCAGTTGAGTGAGTAATTTTTTTATGCTTTCAATGCTCTTTCAAGCCAGATTGCAGCGATTTCAATTGCTGCATACATTCCGTTTTTATCAGAGCTTTTTTCAATAGCGGCGAGAGGATTTTCCTCTTTGGTGTTAACGAGCTGAACCTTAACCTTGTCTGCAATCTTAACGCCGTGAACCTCATGAGATTCAACAACGGAAAGAAGAGCAACATAAGGGTCGTTAATATCACCGTAGTAAATAGTATTGCCTTTACGAACAAGAGGTTTTCCCTTGTATGTCAAAAAGCTTTTATTATCAGCCAAAGTAAACACTCCTTCAGAGATGTGAATTAGTTAAGATATGCTTTGAGAAGAGCCTGAAGAAGCTCGTCTCTGTCAATCTTACGAATAAGACTTCTTGCATTGTTGTGAGTTGTGATGTAGGTAGGGTCCTCAGACAGTATATAACCTACAAGCTGACTTGTGGGGTTGTAACCCTTTTCAACCAAAGCGTTATAAACGGTCACAAGAATCTCACGCATCTCTCTTTCGTGTTCGTCGCTGATTGTGAATTGTATTGTTTTATCTGTCATGTAAACACCTCCTAAAACTTATAACTATTATAAACTATAAATTTTGAAATTACAACTGTTATTTGTTAAGAAAATTCAAACTTTATTATATAGTTCCGAAAATAGTACTTTTATGCTCTCATTTCAATGCCGATTTTTTTGAGGTTTTCAAGAATTGCATCAATCCAGCCCTGAACCTCATCCATTTCAAGTGTTTTCTCTTTTGAAGAGAAGATAAGGCGAACTGTAATGCTCTTTATGTCATCCTTTTCGTAAGTATCTATAACCTTAACGCTGTTAAGCTCTTTAAGCTCAAGAGCATTCCAGCATTCTGAAAGGTCTGCAAATGTAATACCGTCCTTCATAATAAGTGAAAGGTCATAGTAGGTTGACTGTTGTGTTGAGGGTTCAACGAAAGAAATATTGTCACCGCCGATTGTGATGAAATCATCAACATCAATCTCAATGCAAACTGCAACACCGTTTTTATCAAGCTTCTGAGCATTTGAAGGATGAAGGGTGTTGATAGTACCAACGCATACACCATCGCAGGAAATAGAAGCTGTGTTTTTAGGATGTTGCCAAGCGTGAGAGGGTGCAACCTTTGCAAGAACAGGGGCTTTATGCTTAATCTGCAAGAATATTTCATTAACCATTGAAACTGCTTTGAAGAATAAATCTTTTTCAGAAATAGTTTTATCAAAGAGAACGATACCCAGTCTTCTGCGTTCATTTGCTGTGCCATCATCCTTAATGCCTGCTGCAACGCGACCGATTTCAAAAATTCCGTAGCTTTCGGAGTAATCCTTGTTATCGGAAACTGCAGAAAGGAGAGTAGGAATCATTGAGTTACGAAGAGTTCCGTTATCAGAGCTTTCAATGTTAAGAACCTTAACATTATCTTCAACCTCAATACCGAGCTTCTTGTATTTTCTCACATCGCACCAGATGTATGAATGTACCTCATGGAGATTATAGTGCTTAACAAGAATATCTTTCATTTCGTTGCTCTGTGCACGAACAGGGGAGCTCTTGACAGGTTTTAAGGGACTCTTTGTTGTAATAATGCTGAAGTTATCATAACCGTAAATTCGGGTGATTTCCTCAATAATATCAGCTTTGATTGTAACATCCTTTGTTGCACGGAAGGATGGAACCTTAACCTTGAATTCTTCACCGTCTTTAGTAACATCAAAGCCAAGGGCTGTAAGTGTTTTGAGAATTCTTTCTTCTGAAATATCAATACCTGTGTATTTGTCAACATAAGCCTTGTCGAAGGAAATGCTGATTTCGGGGTATTTTCTTACATATTCATCTGTAAGCTGAGAAGCAACCCTTGCACCCTCATCAATGCTCTGAAGAAGATATGCAAAACGCTTTGCTGCCGTAACAGTCATTTCAGGGTCAAGCATTTTTTCGTAGCGTGCGGAAGCATCAGTACGAAGACCGAGTCTTGAAGATGATTTTCTTACGCTAACGCCGTCAAAGTTTGCACATTCGAGAACAACTGCATTTGTATCGCCAACAATTTCTGAATCAAGACCACCCATAATACCTGCAATTGCAACGGGAGTTGAGCCGTTTTGAATGAGGAGTGTATCAGTTGTGATATCTCTTTCTGTGTTGTCGAGAGTTGTGAATTTGCAATCCGCTTTTGGTGTGTCAACAACAATTTCATCAATCTTGTTTGCATCAAAAGCGTGGGTGGGCTGACCCATCTCAAGCATAATGTAGTTTGTAAGGTCAGCAAGAAGATTAATTCCTCTCATACCGCAGTAGTAAAGTCGGATTTGCATAGCGAATGGGCTAACATTTTTTGTGATATTGTCCATTTTAACGCAGGAGTATCTGTAAACAAGGTCCTCTCTGCCAACAGTAACCTTGATTTTTTCGTCACCGTCATATGCAAGGTCTGAAAGGGGAAGGGGTTTAAGCTCTCTGTCGGTAAGAGCTGCAAATTCTCTTGCAATACCATAGTGACCCCAGAGGTCAGGACGGTTTGTGAGAGATTTGTTGTCAACCTCGAAAATAATATCGTCAATGGGGTAGATGTCTTTAAGATTTGTACCATTGGGAGCATCAACATCAATTTCCATAAGACCTGATTTGTCATCGGAGAGCCCAAGCTCGAATGCAGAGCAACACATACCCTCTGATTCATAGCCTGCAACAGTAGCCTTTGTGATTTCACCTGCGGGAACTCTGCCGCCTGCTTTAACGAAAGCGATTTTCATATTCTCGCGAACATTGGGTGCACCGCAAACAACATCATAAATTCTGTCGCCACCGTCAACCTTAAGAAGATGAAGCTTCTTTGAGTTGGGGTGATTTTCAATAGAAAGAATTTCACCAACAACAACATCTCTTAAATCTTCACCTTTAACAATTATGTCTTCAACCTCAGCAGTAGCAAGAGTGAAGGAGTTAATAAGCTTTTTAATGTCAAGACCTTCGAGGTCAACATATTCTTTAATCCAGTTAATTGAAACAAACATTTATTTGACCTCCTTTTCAGAATCTGTGAAAGTAGCATTTTCGAACTGTGAAAGTGCTTTAAGGTTGCAAGAGTTGAATACACGGATATCCTTGATTCCGTATCTCATCATTGCAAGTCTTGTAAGACCGAGACCGAAAGCAAAGCCTGTATATTTCTCAGGGTCAAGACCTGCCGCAGTAAGAACATTGGGGTGAATCATGCCACAGGGGCAAAGCTCAAGCCAACCGGAATCCTTACAAGAGGGGCAGCCGTCACCACCGCAGATGAGGCACTGAATATCAAGCTCAAAGCCGGGTTCAACGAAGGGGAAGAAGCCGGGACGAAGTCTTACGGTAATATCTCTCTGGAAAACCTCGGAGAGCATTGTTTTCATAAAGTAAATAAGGTTTGAGATAGAGATATCTTTATCAACCATAACGCCTTCCATCTGGAAGAAGGTGTTTTCGTGACAAGCATCTATTTTCTCATTTCTGAAGCATCTGCCCGGGAAAATAACACGAATGGGTCTGTCTGCTTCAAGCTCTTTTGTGTATTTAATAAGAATAGCATTCTGTGCAGCAGAGGTGTGAGTTTTTAAAAGCTGGTTAGTGCTTAAGTAATATGTGTCCTGCATATCGCGGGCGGGGTGATGCTTGGGAATGTTGAGAGCCTCAAAGCAATGATAGTCGTCAACTATTTCATCATAATCTTCAATAGAGAAGCCCATGCCTGCGAAAATGTCCTCAACCTCACGCTGAACGAGAGTGATGGGATGATATGAACCTGTATCTTCGGAAACGGGGAAGGTAACGTCATAATCCTCTGCGCTGTTAATAAGGCGCTCTTCCTCAAGTTTCATAAGCTCGGTTCTTTTTTCATTGATGGTAGCTTCAATGAACTGCTTAACATCATTGATAATCTGACCTGCTTCCTTTTTCTGCTCATTGGGAATATTTCTTAATTCACCCATAAGAGAAGAAATCGGACCTTTTTTGCCTAAAAATTCAATTCTCAATTGTTCAAGCTCTGCAGGAACTGTTGCCGCAGCAACTTTTTCGCTGAATTGCTCTTTCAATTGTTGTGCTTTTTGAAGCATTTTCTTCACTCCTATATGTTTATTGTTTTTTGTGCTTTTTGAGCGGTATGGGCAAGCCCATACCTTACGGGTGTATTGCCGGATTGTGATTTATCTTAGTGTACAGTTTTGCCTGTGCCAAACGATTAATTGAAAATTATAATCGCCGTGCGCAGCACCCGAAACTTGCCACTTGCCATTTTCAACTTGCAACTGTTTTTTGTTATAAAAACAAAAAAACTCCGTCCCAAAAGGGACGAAGACAATCTCCGCGGTACCACCCTTAATTTTTGCATCAGAGCAAACACTCGTCTGTAATGTAACGGTTACACCCGTTGCGACCTACTTAGTTTCAACCGCACTGCTCACAAGTGAACTTCAAAGAAAATTTCCGTAACGTGCTTTCAGCCCGGGCACATCTCTCTGTAACATCAATTAACTTTTACTCTCTTGCTCAACGCATTTATAATATAATACCATAAAAAATCAGAATTTCAATAGTTTTGCAAGATTTTGTTTAAATAAACCTCAATAGTTTTTTGTTTTTTATATGTGAAACTGATGTATTTATCATAAAACAGCATAGTTTTGCATAGGCTTTCACAGAAGGATTATGAAGGGAGTTTATTTATTATGGACATAGTATTAAAAAGAGAGAATTATAAACTGTTGAAAACAATCAAGGACAGCTCAGTAGAGGAATGTGTTGAGGCAGATTTTTCTTTACCTGAATATATGCCGGAAATTTTGCGGATTATCAAATCCACCGCTACCCCAAAGGTGAATTCCTGTAAAACAGTGGGAGAGAGAGTTACTGTTGATGGTGAATGTGAGCTGCGGATGATTTATACTGCGGAAGACGGAGGCCTTTATACTTTTTCGCAAACAAGACCATTTACGCGCCATTGTGAAAACAATGTTTTTATTGATGCAACGGATGTTAGTGCTGAGCTTTCGGTATCCTACGTAAATTGCCGTGCTACGAGTACAAAGCGCGCAGAGATAAAGGCGGGACTTGTTATAAAGTTTACAGCTTTTCTTGAAGAAATTGAGGAAATTATTTCAAATGATGAAGATTCATGCATAGAGGAAAAATGTGTTCCTGTAAGAGCAATGTCACTGGGATGTAAAAAGAGTAGGTCATTTTCTATGAGTGATACCATCTCTCTTGCCGTACCTTGCGCTTTCATAGTTGATTTCCGTGCCAGTGCAATTTGTACCGAAATAAAAAAAATCAGTAATAAAATAATGGTTAAGGGCGATGCAGTAGTAGAAATATGCTACGTAAATAGCGCAGACAGGACCTGCACCGAGCATATAAAGCATTCACTTCCCGTAAATCAGATACTTGAATTTGAGGGAATGGAGGAACGATTCACGGGTGGGGTAAGCCTTAAGGTTACCGCAGTTGATGTTTTGTTGAAAAACGAGCAGGAGGCATCAGGAAATGCTTTTGACGTTTCTTTAGGAATTGAGGCTTCTGTTAGTATGTGGGAAGAGAAAGAAATGGTAGTGATAAGCGATGCATATGCAGTGGGCGGGAATATAGAACTGAAGAAGCAACCTTATACATTTTTTACCGCTATTGATGAAATTCGGGATACATATGTATTTAAAAGTGAATTTCCTGTTTCCGGAGAGGGTGTCAGCAAGGTTCTCCATGCATCAGGAGAATTGTCAAATATAACGGTGAAAAAAGAAAATAATCTGATTTGTATTTGCGGAAGCATGGATTTATCTGCTCTTATAAAAGATTCCTGCGGTAGCTATTCTAATATTAACAAGGTTTTGGATTTCAGATATGAAAGAAAAACAGATGATGAATGCACAGAAATATTCAGCCTTCCCAATGTTTCGTTAATCAGTCTTGATTGCGCGGAAAAAGGCACAGGAGCAATTGAGGTGCGCGCCGAAATTAATGTTATGGGCACCGTTTTCGGTAAAATAACCATTGATGCCGTTACAGATATAACGGAAAGCGAAATACAGGTTCAACGAAAATCAAATGCAATAACTGTTTACTTCCCAGAGAAATCTGAGAGCCTGTGGTCGATTGCAAGACGTTACAGCACAACTGTCAAGGCAATTGCAGAGGAAAACAATCTGGAAGGTGACACAACGGATGATTTGAAAATTTTGTTTATACCCGGGGTGTAGCATATTGAAAATTTTTAATAATTAATATATAATTACGGGGTGTATTTTTATGCCCTGTAATTTATTTTAAAAAGTTGAAAAAAACAGTTGATTTTTTTATTTTTGTGTGATATCATTATCCAGTCTATGTGTGCGTTGTTTCGAGACAACGGCAGTTAATGGCAACATTAAAGCTGGCGGTCCGCTGTTTATAGTTGCAATAGCTATATGATAAGAACGCTTGAAAAAATTCGGAGGTTTATTATGGACGCATTAAAACTTATTGCACAGGACAGCCTTAAGGCTGAGAAGCCCGCTTTTAACATCGGTGACACAGTTAGAATCGACGTTAAAATCCGTGAGGGTCAGAGAGAAAGACTTCAGGCTTTCGAAGGTACAGTTATCGCAAAGCATGGTAGCGGTATCAGCGAAACATTCACAGTTCGCCGTGTTTCTTACGGTGTTGGTGTTGAAAGAGTTTTCCCTGTTCACTCTCCCAACGTTGCAAGCGTTAAAGTTGTTCGTTACGGTAAAGTTCGCCGTGCAAAGCTTTATTATCTTCGTGACAGAGTCGGCAAGGCTTCTAAGGTTAAGGAAAGAATCGGCTGATTTAAGGTCGAAAACGGGGCAGATGTATAATCTGCCCTCGATTTCTTTATAGGATGAGTGGCAGAGTATATTCAATCTGCTTATGCACTCTGAAAATATATTATTTTGCTGAGAGGTGAGTTCTATGCGCAAAACAGAAGAATACAGTATCACTTTGGGTGGTGAGGATTCCTCTTATAAGAACAAAAGGCAGGTCAATAAGGGTAAGCTTAATGTTTTTGAGGTGTTTGAGGCTGTAATTGCCGCTCTCGTGGTTATAACAATTGCTTTTACTTTCTTTTTCAGAGTTTTCAATGTTGATGGTCCTTCAATGAAGCCAACTCTTCAACATAATGATAAGGTTATTGTTTCAACTGTTGGCTATGAACCTCAGAGAGGCGATATTGTTGTTATTGCCGAAACAGATAAACTCGATGAGCCTATTGTAAAGCGTATTGTTGCAGTGGGTGGCGATACAGTAGATATTAACTTTACAAGCGGTGTTGTTACCGTTAACGGAACGGAAGAAGATTATACTGATGAATTGACTGCCCAGCAGTTTGACATTGCTTTCCCTATTACAGTTCCTGAGGGTACAGTTTTTGTTCTGGGGGATAACAGAGCAAAATCCCTTGACAGTCGATCCACAAGAATCGGTTGTGTGGATGAAAGGTATATTGTGGGAAAGGTTTTGTTCAGATTTTTTCCTCTCGGTGATTGGAAGGTAGAATAAATATGAATAATGATGAAAGAATTGTTGATATAACAGTTGAAGAAACTGTTGTTGAAAAAGAAAAAACAAATAAAAAAGACAATAAATTCCACCTTTCCGTATATGATTTGGTTTCAATAATTATGACCTCATTTATAATTATTGCGGTGGTATTTACATTCCTTTTCAGACTTGTGGGTGTGGATGGCACATCTATGACAGACACTCTGCAACACAATGACTGGCTTCTTACGGTTCAAAAAGAAAGCTATGACCGTGGTGATATTGTTGTTATTACTCAACCTAACTATTTTAATGAACCGCTTATAAAACGTGTTATAGCAAAAGGCGGGGAGACAGTAAATATTGATTTTTCTACCGGTACGGTTTATGTTAACGGAACAGCGTTAAATGAGCCATATACAAGAGAGGATTATATCTTGCCTAAGCTTGATGATATATCGTTTCCTTACACAGTACCGGAGGGCCATATATTCTGTATGGGGGATAACAGAAACGGTTCAACAGATAGCCGTTCAAATCTCATCGGACCTTTAGATGAAAGATATGTATTAGGAAAAGCAGTTGTAAGAATCCTGCCTTTCGGAGATTTTGATATATACGATTATGAGTGATTACCAGAAACAAACAGTTCAATGGTTTCCCGGTCATATGGCGAAAACCCGAAGACTTATTAAAGAAAGTCTTCCGTTTGTTGATTTAGTAACGGAAATTGTTGATGCAAGAATACCTATGAGCTCATCAAATCCTGAGCTTAAAGAAATGATAGGCAGCAAGCCCAGAATAGTGTTGCTTAATAAATGTGATGTTGCAGATGAAAAAGCAACTGCAAAATGGGTTGAGTATTACCGAAGCAATGGAATTTACGCAATTCCTGTTGATTGCCGTAGCGGAAAAGGCTTAAATGCCTATTTACCTCTTGTTCGTGATGTTTTAAAGGATAAAATTCAACGAAACACAGAAAAGGGTATGGTCGGCAAACCTCTTCGTGTTATGGTTGTGGGTATTCCCAATACGGGAAAATCCTCGTTTATTAATAAAATGGCAGGACGAAATCGGGCAAAGGTTGCGGACAAGCCCGGTGTTACACGTTCTAACAGCTGGTTTGCTGTTGGCAATGGAGTTGAGCTTCTTGACACTCCCGGTGTTTTGTGGCCTAAGTTTGACGACAAAGCGGTTGGTGATAAATTAGCCTTTATAGGCTCTGTTAAGGATGAGGTCCTTGATAGCGAGGTTCTTGCCATGCGTCTTATTAACGTGCTTAAAAACGGCTATTGCGACAGAATAAGCGAACGTTTTAAAATATCAGGCTTTGAAGATAAAGAGGATTATGAAATTCTCGAAATGATAGGCAGAAAAAGAGGTATGCTTATTTCAGGTGGTGAAATAGATACTGAAAGGGCATCGATAATGCTTCTGGATGAATACAGAGGCGGTAAGCTGGGAAGATTAACTCTTGAACTTCCTGAATAAACTGCTGCTTTTAGCGCAAAAGTCGTTTTTCGCCCACTCGGAGTATATGTATACACCTTCGGAGTGAGAAAAAGCCTTCTGCATCTAAAATCAACAGTTTATTGTTGTACTTGAAAATTGGTTATAAATATTATAAAATAAAGGTCAGAACACAGGTGTTCTGACTTTTGTTTTTTGAGGTTTTATATTATGTTGGATTATTCTTATGAATTACAAGCCCATAATGATGGCTTTAAAGTAGTTTGCGGTGTGGATGAAGCGGGGAGAGGACCGCTTGCAGGACCTGTGTTTGCAGGCGCAGTAATTTTACCCGAAAATTATACTCACGAAATTCTTAATGACTCAAAGAAGCTTTCGGAGAAAAAGAGAGATATTGTATATGAAGATATAATAAGAGATGCTGTTTGCTGGTCTGTAGGCGTTGCAACCGAAAAAGAAATTGATGAAATAAATATACTTAACGCCACTTTTCTTGCAATGAAGCGCGCTGTGGATGGTCTTAAAATAAGACCTGACCTTGCATTTATTGACGGTAACAGATATCCCAATACAGGTGTTAAAGAGATAACTATTGTAAAGGGCGACAGTAAATGTATGTCTGTTGCGGCGGCTTCAATTATAGCAAAGGTAAGCCGTGACAGGTTTATGCTTCAGATGGCTGAAAAATATCCTCAGTATCAGTTTGAAAAGCACAAGGGCTACGGTACAAAGCTTCATTATGAAATGATAGAGCAATTTGGAATTTCTGAAATACATAGAAGAACATTTCTCAAAAATATTTTAGGTGAAAAATAATGGACAGTATTTTGCTGGGTGCTTTAGGCGAGCATTATGCTGCAGTATATTTGCGATATAACAAATACGATATCAAAGCAGCAAATTTCAAAACGCGTACAGGAGAAATTGATATTATTGCCTTAAAAAAAGGTGTTCTTTGCTTTTTTGAGGTGAAAACCCGTCAGGTAGGCGGAATGACTGCTCCTGCAGATGCAGTAAATGTGCATAAACAGGAGAATATTAAAAGCTCAGCGGCAGTATATATGAATAAGTTCGCCCCCGATTTTAAAGATTATAGGTTTGATATTATCGAGGTTTTAGTTGATGGAAAAGAACTACAAAGGCTTAATCATATTGAAAATGCTTTTTGAGGTATTGTATGAGATTTTTTGATTTGCATTGTGACACAATCGGCGAGTGCAGTAATAAACAGCTTTCTCTGCGAAAAAACTCTTTGCACATTGATTTGGAAAGAGCGAGGAGCCTGGAGGAATATACACAGGTTTTCGCTATTTGGATTCCTGATGAACTTCGTGGAAAAGATGCGGTTGATTATTTTGATAAAACAGCAGATTATTTCTATAAAGAAATTGAGAAGAATAAGGATTTAATATCTGTATATGGCTCAGACAAAGCTACACCCGTTAAAGCCATGCTTTCTCTTGAGGGCGGTTCGGGATGTGGCGGTACCATTGAAGGCCTGCACCATCTTTTTTCAAGAGGTGTCCGTATAATAACACTTACGTGGAACGATAAAAATGAAATCGGAAGTGGTGCTTTTTCCGAAGGTGGTCTAACAAGCTTCGGAAAAGAATTTATCAAGGAGGCAGAAAATCTCGGAATTGTGCTTGATGTATCGCATTTGAATCGTCAGAGCTTTTTTGAGTTTTCGCAAATTTCCCGAAAGCCGTTTATTGCCAGCCATTCAAATGCTGATATTGTTAATAATAAATTCGCAAGAAAAAGAAATTTAACAAAGGAACAAATTGAAATCATCAGAGACATAAACGGTCTTATAGGACTGAATTTCTGTATGGATTTTATTGAGGATGAGAAATCAAAAGGTATTGATGCCATTAGTCGCCAATTGGAGTTTATGCTATCTTCAGGGTGTGAAGATATTATTGCTCTGGGTAGTGATTTCGATGGTTGTGTTGTTAACCGGGCTTTTAATGATGTTCAAAAATTGCCCCAAATATATCACTCACTAAATTCAAAGGGATTTTCAGAAAAAATTCTGAATAAGATTTTTGGAGAGAATGCGCACAGATTTTTTGAAAATAACAAAACCGTGTCTTCGGAGTAATTTCCAAAGACACGGTTTTTAGTTTTAATTAGTAAGAGAGAGAAGAAGAAGAGGATGATGCAGAAGCTGCAATGTTTGCTGCCTGGTTAGAGAGCATTTTTTCATTTGTTTTAACAAAGAAATTAATAACAGTCTCTGATTTTTCAATTTTCTCTGATACGCTGTCGTAAAGGTCAGTAGAGAATTTATCGAATTTTTCTGTTGCGATAGCATCACGAACGTCGCTTTCCCATTTTTCTGTCTCATCTGCACCAACAAAGTACATAATGTGATAACCGTAATCAGTCTTGATTATACCGGTGTCGCCAACCTTGTGAGAAGCAAGAGCCCAATTAAGGAACTCGGGAACATAGCTGCTTGTTGAAGTAATATCTTCATAAAGACCACCTGTTTCTTTTGAACCGGTGTCATCAGTTTTTTCTGTTGCAAGAGCTGCAAAGCTTTCTTCTGTTGCTTTGCCTTTTTTCCACTCTTTAAGAATATTCTCTGCTTCAACCTTGGCATTTGCAAAGTTTTTGTCAATCTCTGCCTGAGAAAGATCAACCTCTTCGCCCTTTGAATCTTCTTTAGTTGTATCAGCTTGAACAAGAATGTGTCTTACATCTGCACCTGCAGTCTGATTGTCGGGAGCAGCAGGGGAAACAAGATATGCAACATAGAAGGTTTCTGATTCTTTTTCTTCAATAACTGCAACATCACCTGTTTTACGTGCATCATCAAAGAGCCAGTTTGCAACATTTGCGGCTGAGTCGCTGATTGATGATTTAACAAGGTTTGAAGCAAGTGTTGCGCTGTCACTCTTATAGCTTTCTTTCTGTGAGGGAAGAGCATATTCCTCAGCAAGCTTTACAAAAGATGCTTCATCTGTAATCTTATCTTTGAATTCCTCAGCAAGCTTCTTAGCCTGTGATTTTGTGTATGTGGGGTCTTTGCTGTCTGCGTCCTCATCGGGCTTTGCATAAGAAATAGCAAAGAGTCTGGCATCAGCTAAATCAAAGTCAGCTTTGTTTTCTTTATAGTATTTGTTTACATCGTCTTTGGTTGTTGTTTCAGCGATGTTTTCCTGATACCAGGAAAGATATTCGTCAACAACTAAATCTCTGTTAAGAAGCTCTCTGTAGGATTTTTCTGTAAGACCTTCACCGCATGTTTTTGAAATGTAATTGCTGATAGAATAGTCAGCTTCTTCAGCGTATTTTGTAATGTTTTCGAAAGCGGATTCAATTTGTTCATCAAATTCCTTCTGGATTTCTTCAGTGATTTCAAATCCTGCTTTTTTAGCATCTTCACTTAAGGCTATTTCATAAATGCTTCTCTGAATAAAAGCTTTTTCGGGTGCCATAAGTCTGAAATAGTCTGCCCAGGTTTTAACACCTTCGGGAGCATCCTCGCCAATGTAGTCCTGGTCAGCAGGGTCCTTTGTCATATCAAATCCGGTGTAGTATGTGCCGTAGCCTGAACCATAATATGAATCAAACTGTTGTGTTGTGTTCAAAATCTGATTGTAGAGACTAAGGTAGTAGTAGTTGTACTCAGCAACATTGATTTTGTCACCCTCATATGTAGCAACCGGAAGGAGCTTCTGAGGAAGGCAGAATACCTTTGTGAGAATATTTCCTGCACCATAGAGAACGATGCCGGCGATAAGAACAATGCATATTGTCTTAACAAGAACTCTGATGATTTTGTCACCTTTGCCGTTATTTTTCTTTTTCTGAGCTTTTGCAAGGCGTTCTTTGCGCTGCTCGCGATAGATTTCGGCATTGGTTTTAATTTCGTTGTTTGCCATTTTGTTTTTCATCCTTTGCTTTCTTTTATAATACAACAAATACTGTTGCAAAATATCATTCCTATTCTATACCATAATCAAAAATTTTACAAGTGTATTTTTGATTTTTATTGCGGTTATCACTAAATTTACACTTATTTAAAATATATTTAACATTAATTTTTATTTAAAAGCACTCTTTTTGTTGCATAAAAAAGCCGTTTGTGTTATCATACTGTGGAAATTATTATTGGAACGGTGCTTATGAGCAGAAATAAAAATAAAAAGAAAATATTGATTCCGGTTATTTGTATAGTGGTAATAATCGGTGTTCTCTGCGGGGTTTTTGTTCCTCGCTTTTTAACCCAAAATGTTATTCAGCAGAATCTCTGTCAAGGTGAGCAGCAGAGCTATAGATTTAGTGATGATTATAAGCCCTTTGTGGAGTTTAATGAAGGTACATTTTTTGTTAATGAGAAAAATGCTGCTGTGGCAATAACGGATAAAAAGGGGAAAGTTGTTTTCAATTCCCATTCTGATGATGCCGCACAAAATAAATTAGCGTGCTTACTTTCATTGACGCTCAGAGATAAAGCGGGTAATTCTTATATTAAAAACAGTACCAAAAACAGCGTTGATTTTGATGCCTTTGAAATTAAAAGTGAAAAAGAGAATTCTGTTACAATAACTTTTTCATTTGTTGAAGGGAAAAAACAAAGTGCATCAGAGATTATTCCGGTAAGTTTTTCTGAAGAAAAGGGCGGACTCAAGGTTGAAATAGATACAACTAAGGTTGTTTTGAAGGATGGCTTTTGTATTGAAAAAATCAGCTTGTTGCCCGGATTGTTTTCTGAAAACAATCCCGATGAGCAGTGCTTTTATACCATACCTGACGGGTGCGGAGCACAGATTGATTTAACAGCACCGGCTCAGGAGGCCTATTCGCAGACATTGGATGTTTATGGTAGCGATATAACCTTTAACGATTATTCACAAGGAGCAACATTGCCTTGCTTTTCAATTACTAAAAATGGCGTTATGCTGACTGCGGTTATATCTGACGGTGACGGAATTTCTTCAATTTATGTTAAGCATAATGAAAATGTCGGCGGTAGCTTGTACAATACCTTTGTTGTAACTCCCTATGGTAAAGTACAGGGTAAATTAGTTAAAGGCGCCACATATAACGGCATCATTTCGCAGGTTTTCTATTTGTCTGCAGAGGGTAAGAGAAATTACAATACCGTTTCTGATATTGTTCGGGACTTTTTAACAAATAAGGGTTATTTACCCAATAGTATGAGCGATAAATTTGTGGATTTTCCGTTTTTTGTTACTGTAATAGGTACAGCCGACGGCAAGCGCGACAATATTTATACAACATTTGAGAATGCAACAGAAATAGTAGCATTGTTAAAATCCCGTGGAGTCAGATGTACCGCTTTAAGATTTGCAGGTGCAGGCGCCAAGGGCCTGAATTCCCGTGCGGGTAGCAGTAAAATTAATAATGACCTTGGCGGAAGCAAGGGCTATAATAAGCTTTGCAGTGTTGCTAATGATAAAAACAGTTCAGTTTGGTTAGATGTTAATTTCTCGGTTTCACCCTCCCAAAACAGCAAAAATTCTTTTGATTTATATAGTGACCTTCGCGCATATCTTTCAAAAGAATCTGTAAAGTCAAGGGTTGGCTCGTATATGTATGCCAATTCAAATATTTCAAAGGTGTATAAACAGGTTTTGGAAAATGAATTCGGAAATGTTTGCATAAATGATTTATCATATCTTCTTTATACAGATGCTATCGGTGGTGTTGACAGACAAACTGCTTTGAATAGTTTAAGGGATAAAACTCAGTCGTTGAGCGTAAGCGGAGGCTTGATGTTAACTTCACCTGCAGTTTATCTTATGAATCAGGCGGATGCGGTTTTTTCGGTAACTCAGAGAGCTTCTCTTGAGGGTAATACCGGTGTTACACGAGTTCCTCTATTGCAAATGGTGCTTCACGGAAGCGTTTGCTATGGCTCAGAGCCTGTAAATCTTTTTGAAGACTGTGAAGAAGCAGTTTTGAGAGCTGTTGAATATGGTGCCTCACCGTCATTTATTTTCACCTATGATAAATGCAATGTTCTTGATTACGGAGTTTATGCAACAAGAACAGCTAAATTCTATTCTTCCGTAAAGAGAATGTTACCCTTAATGGATATGAAAATGACCTCTCATGAGCTTGTGGTTTCCGGAGTTTATAAAGTGACCTATGATTTTAATAAGGTTGTGTATATAAACTACAATCCATCTGTTGTTGAGGTCAATGGTATTCTTATTTCTGCAAGGGATTTTGTGATTATTTGATTGTATAAAAAGGCTTTCGATTTTGTCGGAAGTCTTTTTTGTCGCTTTTTATAGAAATAGTTATTATTTTAACAAAAAACTATTTGCTTTTTGTATGTTTTGTGATACAATGAGAAAGCATTAATCCGTGAGAAAAAGAAAGGATGAATCTAATGGACTACAAAATGGAATTAACCCCTGAACAACTCGCCATGCTCAATGGTGAACAGGGCGAAACAATGGCAAAGGTTGTAAAGACCCTTGTTATGTATGGTGAAGCTTTCGGTGCAACCAAAATGGTTCCTGTTACAAGCGAAATGGGTCACCTTGTTACAAGCTTCGGTCTTAAGGTTATGACTCCTGTTTATGACCTTATGCAGCAGCTTATTGATGCAGGTCTTTCATCAAAACAGAAGTTTTCTGTTGACCCCAAGCCTGTTGACCCCAAGGTTCCTTCAAACTTTGCAAAGAATCTTGTATTTAACAAATTTATGTACACAAAGCAGGACAGCTATGATGAACAGCTCAGAAAGTTAGGTCTTGTAAGCGATGAAGCATATACCTGTACTTGCTATATGAATGAGGTTGGCAACCTTCCCAAGAAGGGTGATATTCTTTCATGGGCAGAGTCAAGTGCTGTTGTTTACGCTAACTCAGTTCTCGGTGCTCGTTGTAACCGTAACTCAGGTATTATTGAACTTTTCGGTTCAATTGCAGGCTTTGTTCCTTATTTCGGTCTTGTTACTGATGAAGGCAGAAAAGCAACCTGGATTGTTGAAGTTAAATGTAAAAAGAAACCTGAGGCTCAGGTTCTCGGTTCTGCAATCGGTATGAAAGTTATGGAAGATGTTCCTTATGTTAAGGGTCTTACCGATTGGATTGGTACTGAACTTGATGACGATGCAAAAGCATACCTTAAAGACTTCGGTGCAGCTACTGCTTCTAACGGTGCAGTTGGTCTTTACCATATCGACGGTCTTACTCCTGAAGCAGTTGAAATGGGCGAAAGTCTTATTGAAGAGGGTGCAAAGGTTTACGTTATTGACGATGCAGAGCTTGAAAGAGTTAAGTCAAATTACCCGGTAATGTGGAAAGATAAGAACGCAACACCTAAGCTTTGCTTCGTTGGTTGCCCCCATCTTTCACACGCTCAGCTTATTGAATGGACAGACAACGTTGCTGCAGGTCTCAAGAAGAACGGTCTTAAGAAGGTTTCAATCCCCACCGTATTCACCGCAGCTCCTGCTGTTATTGAAGAATTCAACAAGACTCCTTATGCAGAAAAGCTCAAGGCAACAGGCGTTGTTCTCAGCTACATCTGCCCGCTTATGTATATGAACAATCCTCTTTGCAAAAAGATGCCTGTTATCACAAACTCCAACAAGCTCAGAACATACACAACCTCTCGCTACTACAGAAGCGAAGAGATTCTTGATATCATCACAAAGGAGGCAAAGTAAGATGAAACAGTTCAAAGGACGTCCCGTTGTTGCAGGTAAATGCAC
>JAZUOL010000117.1:0-17285 GCA_045604605.1 Acutalibacteraceae bacterium
GGTGGTTGGAAACGAATTGCAACAGTTAAGGGTAATACAAAGGTAACATACCTTGACAAGACCGCAAAGAAGGGCACAACCTACACATATACAGTAAAAGCCTTTAAGGGTACAACTTACAGCTACTATAATACAAAAGGTTTGACTATTAAAGATAGGTATTAAAAGAGAATCCGTCCTCGTTTAATGAGGACGGATTTATTATATACAAAATAAGTGACATTTTATTGTTGAGTATTACTATTCTTTGTTGATTGAATATTATATAAAATTGTGGTAATATGGTTTCGTAATTTCATTGAAATGATTTTTTAGGAGGAAGTTTTATGAAACGAACTTTTAGTTTTATCTTAACATTAGTTATGGTCATAGGCATATTAACAAGTGTGCCGCTAACCGCAAGCGCAGCAAGCAAAAATGATTTGAAATTTGTGTTGAGCTTCGATAAAAGGTCATATTATGTTGCCGATTGTAAAATATCAGCAGAAGGCGAGCTTGTTATTCCGGATACATATAATGGCAAACCTGTAACGGAAATAGATTTATATGCTTTTGAAAAGTGTGCCAAGCTTACATCAGTTATAATTCCTGATAGTGTAACAAGAATATCAGGGTGTGCTTTCAGAAATTGTTCAAGACTGAAATCTGTTACAATCCCTGATAGTGTTACATTTATAGGTTGGGCTGCTTTTGAAGGTTGTAAAAGTCTGAAATCTATAACTATTCCTGATAGTGTCACAAGTATAACTCAAGATACTTTCAGAAGATGTACGAGCCTTGCGTCAATCACAATACCCGATAGCGTAACATATATAGGTCGGTCAGCTTTCGAAAAATGCTCCGCTCTTATGTCAATCACAATATCAGATAGCGTAAAAGAAATAGGTGACGGTGCTTTTTATAACACAGGCTACTATAATAATAAAAAAAATTGGGATAACTCTGTGTTATATATAAATAAGCATCTTATAGATACCGAAACCACGTTAAAAGGTGATTACAAAGTCAAAAAAGGTACATTAACTATTGCTGATGAGGCTTTTGCCGGACTCAAAAATATAACCTCAATAACGATTCCGAATAGTGTAGCAAGTATAGGAGGTTATGCTTTTTATGAGTGCATAGGCCTTACCTCCATTACGCTTCCTGATGGTGTAACCAGTATAGGCGATTCCGCTTTTAGAAATTGTTCAAGCATTGCATCAATAACACTACCTGATAGTGTGACAAGTATAGGTTATCTCGCTTTCTATAAAACAGCATTTTACAACGACAGAAATAATTGGGATAAATCTGCATTATATATCGGCAATCATCTTATAAGAGCAAGAACTTCCTTGAAGGGTGATTACGAAGTAAAAAAAGGCACGTTAACTATTGCAAATAAAGCGTTTTTTGATCGTGCAAATCTTAAATCCGTTACACTTCCGAAAAGTTTAAAAAACATCGGTCTATCTGCTTTCGAAGATTGCACAAGGATTGCATCAATTACAATTCCCTATGGTTTAGTAAGTATAGGAGAGCGAGCCCTTGCTTTTTGTAAAAATCTCGTGTCCATCACAATTCCGGACAGTGTAACAAGTATAGGTGCAGATGCCTTCCTTTGGTGTAAAAGCATTGAAAAAATAAAAATAGGTGGTGGTGTAAAAAGTATAGGCTCCGGTGCTTTTTGGGGTTGTGAAAAACTTACATCAATCACAATACCGGATAGTTTAAAAACTATAGGTAGTGGTGCTTTTGTTTGGTGTGAGAAGCTTGCTTCTGTTTATATAAATGATATTGCGGCTTGGTGTAAGATAGCTTTTGAGGACTATGAAGCTAACCCATTTTATTATGCAAATAAGTTGTATATTAAAGGGGATCTGGCAACAGAGGTGGTTATACCTGATAGTGTAACTAAAATAGGTTTCTCTGCTTTCATGGGTTGTAAAAGTCTTAAATCAATCACTATTCATAATGGTGTGAAAATTATCGCTGAAGATGCTTTCAGAAATTGTACAAATCTAAACTCTATTAAACTTCCTGACAGTATAAAAAGTATAGGATACTTAGCCTTTTATAATACAGGGTACTACAACAACAGAAAAAATTGGGATAAATACGCTTTGTATATAGGTAACCATCTTATAAGAGGAAGACTTTCTTTGACAGGTGATTACGAAGTTAAAGAGGGAACAATAACAATTGCGGACAAAGCGTTCCGTAACTGTGATAAGCTTACATCAGTAAAATTTCCTTCCAGCGTTAAAAATGTAGGTGAAAACATATTTTGTCAATGTGATAAAATAAAATGACGTTTGAAAAATAATAAAAAAGGGGTTCTTGCAGTTCATCCTGCAGGAACCCCTTTAGCTACATTGTTTTATTCTATGGTGAATGTTACGTTTGAAAAATCAAGTTTTTTAAAATCTGTAATAGTCATTTTGAAATATGCGATTTTTTCTGAATCTGCAAGAAATTCAGGTAAGCCATCATCGAGTGGGTCGTATTGAAGCAATGTTATCTCTTCTCCATTTTCTACAAGAATCCTTGTGCCGTCTTCTGCATCATTGGTTTCAAAAAAGTCAATAGAGTATTCTGTTTCAACATCGCCTAAAAACTCAAATCCTGCATTGAAATCGTCGATTAAAGTATCAGGTTCGGTTTCGCAGTAGCGAACATTGGGAATATAATTTCCTTTATCTTCGGTTAAGAAAATATAAATGAAACCCTTGTGATTTATAATGTTGTTTTTGTCATAGTTTTTAAATTCTGATAATTTAAGCTGGCAAAAGAAAAAATCTTCGTCACCGATTGTTCCGTCAGAAAGCCATTCCTCCGGCATTGTGGGTGAACCGAAAAATTTACTTGTGCCGGGATCGTATTCACCATGTGCTTTTTCTGCTTTTATACCTATCATATTATGCTACTCCCATGTATTCTTCAAGAACAAGACCGCTGTCTTTAAGTTCTTTTGCTAATTCAACACCAACATAGCGCCAATGCCAAGGCTCATAGATAACCTTTGTAATATCCTGCTTTTCTTTTGGATATCTCATTATAAAGCCATAGTCTGCGGCATTTTCTGTAAGCCATTTGAATTCGTCTGTATCCTCAAACCACTCGTCAACACAGACAATGTCCATAGCATAGCCTAAATTGTGTTCGGATGAGCCTGGCGGCATAATAATTGTAGCGGCTTTCACCTTTGCATCCTTATTAGAATAGCCTTGGCTTTCAAAAAAGCTTACTTTGTTGTTGTAATTTCTTTCTTGCAACTCATAAGAACGATAACCGGAGCAAGGCACAAGGTCAACTCCATCTTTTTTTGCAGCATTATACATCTTTTCGTAATGCTCGGCTACCTTTCTGTCAAGGCGCTCAGCACTACCACACACATAAACTAAATCAGGAGTATAGCTGTCGGCTATTCTGTAGCTTGAGTTTACAAGAGTAAGATGCCATTTTTCCTCGTCTATTGTAATGATGGTGGGATTGTCTATTGTACCGGGCTTTGCCACTGCCATAACTGCTTCGGTTGTCTGCGGAACTGTGGAGTCGGAAGGACTACCTTTGTCGGCTATCGGTTGCTTTTGGGAATTGCTTTGCGCATTTTGCGATGAAGCGGATTCCTGTTCTCGCAAAGCATCATTTTTTTTATCAACCGAAACACACACCACAGTAACGAATACTACTATTGCAACCATCATTATGCATAGAAAGTTTAAGGCTTTTTGCTGGGTTGAAGGCTTGCGTTTGCTTTTGGTTTTTTCTATAGCCATATACGTACCTCGAAAATTAAATTCTACAGTCAATATTATATTGAGAAGCAGCATAATTGTCAAATGGTTTTATTGGGAATTATCTGTTGTAAATTAGTTGTAAACCACAAATGATTATGAGGGATTTTGTGCTTTTTTTACAAATATAAAAAAATATCAAAAATAACTGTTGCTATAGAAGATTTTGTGTTATAATCAATTGGTGAATAAGTCGAAGTATCGACAGATACAAAAAATCGAAAGGGGTCAAACCTTAATGAAACGTATTTTTACAATAGCAATAGCGATTTTACTTGTCAGCGCACTTTTGGTGACATTTACTTCCTGCGGCTCTTCTGAAACTACAGATGAAACAGCAGAAGTTTATTCTACAGAAGAAGCAGTTTATACCGAAAGCGCAACTCCTGTTGAAAAAACAAGTGAAGAGGTTCTTGCTTATTTCAATAACCTTGTAAACGATGTGAAAATCAGCAAGCCTGTTGTTTCTTACAGAATTGAAAAGAACGTTCCCAACGATAGTCTCAGAATTTCTAAACAAGGTGAAGAAGCCGCAGAGGAAATTGATTCTTCTCTTACCGCTATTAATGATGCAGCAAAGGGTATAAAGGATCTTATTCTTGAGGATATCAAGGAAACATCCGGAACTGTAAATTACGGCGATGATAATTCAGAAATGCTTTTTGTAAAGGGTGAACATTGGGCATCTAAGCTTACAGTTGAGGATATTGATTATGCAACTATCAAAGAAATAGGTGACACTTATTACATCACTATCGCATTCAATGACCTTGCCAGTGAAGAAGCACAGGATGTTTTGACAAAGGCTTTTGATCTTCGCGATAAAGAAGAAATTCTTGGTTCTGAAGAATTTGCTAAGAGTAAGGAGTATCTTGCTCTCAACGATTATGATGTTGTTTACAGTGGTTGCAAAATTACTGCTGAGGTTGACCGTCTTACAGATGAAATTAAGAATATCAACTATTACAAAGCAGCTGAGGTTACTGCATATATGACAGGTGCAGGTACTCTTGAGAGCTATGGTGAGGTGAGCGTTATGTTCACTCTTGAGGACAAAGCAAATTATGATATTACTTGGGATAGCGGTTTGCCCACAAGTCCCCTTGATGCTCCTGAAGATTCAGAATAAACGGAGGTTATTCCATTGAGTAAAAAAATAATTGTGGCTCTTGCAGTTGTTACAATTCTTTTTACAGGTATTTTTGCCGCTTGCAAAAAAGAAGAAAAAGAAGAGATTTATGCAGGTGCCGATGAGTACAATTTTGTGACAGACGAAAATGGTCAGAGAGTTCTTGATGAACAGGGTCGTTTTGTGGTTTATGCAACTGATGCAAATGGCGAGATGGTTACTGATGGATCCGGTGAAAATGTAACAGGTGTGGAACAGTTTGAGCCTATCCTGGATGGAGAATTGTTTGAGGATTATGGTTTTAAGTTGGCTATTCCTGATGGATGGAAGGCATCTGCTGAAAAAGGTAATATGTTTGAAAATAACTCCCTCAAAATTAGTTGCAATATTGACGTAGCTGAATATTTTTATGATGATTATGTTGATTTTAACAAAAATGCATGTAAGGTATTGGAGGCAGAGGGCATTAAGTCAACATGGGAAGAAGATATCAATTTCGGGGAGAATTTCAAAGGTGTTTGCAGAATTGTCGCAAAAGTTGGCGAAGAAATCAGAATTCTTTATTTCTTTGAAAACTCCGGTAATGTTTACAAATTACTTTTTGAGGGTGCCGCTGATGAAAGTGTAATTCCTGCTACAGAGGAGTTCTGTAAAGCTATGACATTCAAACCCTACAAATACTTTGAAGATATTACAGCGGTTAGCAAGCCGGATGCTTCTGCACAAAGCACAGAGTCAACAACAAAATAAACTATATAAAAACTGCATCGCGTCAGCGATGCAGTTAATTTTTTATATTCAGAAAAACAGGTTTTTAATACGTTAAATTTTATCTTTGATATATTTATTGGTTGCCATATAAAGTGTGGGTACAATAATTATTGCACTGATAAGTTCAATCAAACCATTTGTGCTTATAAGTGTTGCTATAATAACATCCAGTGTTTTTGCGGCTTCACCGAAAAGTGTTTCGAAACCACCGAAAATTTGTAGAAAACTAAGCACGAGAACAGTGTTGGTAAGTGTACCTGCCAAAGCGCTTATACCCAATGAAATAGGCTTCTTGCATTTGGTTTTTGAAAGACCTGCAAATACAAGCCCTGCAACAAGCCCCACTATAATTCTCGGCACAAGGGAAACCATAGGGTTTTGAAAAGGGATTATACCGAATTGGAACGCCCTTGCAATACAAGTTAATCCCCAAACTCCGCCGAGTATTGCGCCGTATTTGGCACCTAAAACTGCAGCTCCGAAAATTACAAGAATGTGTAATGTGGTGATTTCAATTACGCCGACTGTAATATAACCTAAATACGGTGTGAATGTCATAACGACTATCAATGCCGCAAACAAGGCGCATAAAACAAGACGTACAAGTTGTTTCTTTTTCTTCATAATAAAACTCCTTTTGCTACTGTTCTCCGAGAGATACAATGCTTTTTGTTTTTATTACCTGTTTTTCTTGTATATTACCAAAAGGCCTTGTAGAACAAGATCCTTATTGTATATTATATTTTTTTCGCAACAAGCTACGACTTCTTTTGCAAGACCGCCTGTTGCAACCATTGTTTTGATTGGCTTGCCTAATTCTTTCTGCAGTCTGTCTGCCATACCGTCAAGCATAGCGGCATTTCCCAGAACTGTTCCGGAACGGATGCATTCTATTGTGTTTGTGCCTATAGCATGTTCTGGGGCAGTAAGCTCGATTGCAGGAAGCTGAGAAGTTCTTAAAGAGAGAGCATCAAGGGAGATTCCAATACCGGGAGCAATGGTGCAACCGGCGAAAAGTCCTCCCTCATCAATAACAGATATTTTTGTTGCAGTACCTAAGTCCATTACTAAGCAGGGAAGCTCGTATTGAGCAATTGCACCCACTGCGCCCGCAACCAAATCTGCGCCTAATTCTTTGGGGTTGTCAGTTGTGATTTTTAAGCCGTTTTTTATGCCTGCAGCAACTACGAGAGCATCGCAATCCGTAACCTTTTTGATGGCATCTTTAAAAATTCTTGTAAGCTCGGGTACAACGGAGCTGATTATTGCACCATCAAAAGAAGTACCTATTTTTTCAAGCTCGAAAACTGCTTTAAGCTCAAACGCATATTGCTCTGCGGTTCTGTGGCGTTGGGTTGCAAGGCGAGAAATGCAGATTGCATCGTTATTTTCATAAACACCTATGGTTATGTTGGTGTTACCAATATCGGCGGTCAAAATCATAAAAACACCTCCAAAGTAGTTTTTTACCGCCTGAATTATACAACATAACTATAAATAATGCAAGAATTATGTAAAAAGTATTTGAAAAAATGTACTTGTATGCTATAATGTTCACGATAATTTTATCAAATTTTTTGTGAAATGAGGATTTTATATGAAAGACAACAAAGCAGTTCAGAAAACCACAGGATTTTTCAAAGAATTCAAAGATTTTATTTCAAAAGGTAATGTTATTGACCTTGCAGTCGGCGTTATTATAGGTGGTGCTTTTTCAGGTATCGTGAATAATCTCGTAACAAATATTGTTACTCCTGCTATTGCTCTCTTAACAGGTAGGGTTTCTTTTACAGATTTATTTATTGCTCTTGATGGTGGGGAATATGCAACTCTTGCTGCTGCTCAGGAAGCAGGTGCAGCAACAATCAATTATGGTCTTTTCATTCAGGCTGTTATTGATTTCCTTCTTACAGCATTTGTTATTTTCCTTCTTGTTAAGGGTATTAATAAAATCAGAAATATGGGCAAAAAGGAAGAGGAAGCTCCTGCTCCAACAACAAAAGTTTGTCCTTTCTGTAAGACAGAAATTGATATCGAAGCAACTCGTTGCCCCAACTGTACTTCGGAGGTTGAATAATTCCAATGGGAATTTTAAGGTACTTTATTGCCCTTTGGGCATCTAAAACAGTGTATGTTTTGTTGCGCCTTTTAAAAAGGAATGCAACAATGTACCCGGGTTTTATCGCTTTGAAGATTTGTCCGGATTACCTTAAGCGAACAAAGAAATCGCCTAATGTTCTTTGCGTTACGGGTACAAACGGAAAAACGACCACAACCAATATGGTGGCTGATATACTTTCTCAAAGCGGTATGAAGGTTGTGTCAAACCGATATGGCTCAAACATTAACACAGGTGTTGCAACTGCTCTCACTCATAGCGTTAATGCTTTTGGTAAACCTAAAATTGATGCTCTTGTTTTAGAGGTGGATGAAAGATTTTCAAGGCTTATAATGCCTTTCATTAAGCCTGATTATCTTATTGTTACCAATCTTTTCCGAGATTCCATCAAGAGAAATGCACATCCTGAATATATTTTCAGCATTCTTGATACTTATGTTCCAAAAGAAACCAAGCTTATTCTTAATGCAGACTGCTTGCAGTCATCTCAGCTATTGAAAGATAATAAAAAGGTCTATTTTGGTATAGATAAGTTGGATACTGATGTAACAGAATGTGTTAATCTTATTAATGATTTTTCTATTTGTCCCGTTTGCGATGAGAAGCTTAAATTTAATTATTTGAGATATCACCATATCGGAAATGCTTATTGTCCTAAATGTGATTTTAAATCCTATGAAGCGGATTACAGGCTCACAAATATTGACTACGAAAACAAGACTATTAGTGTTTTGCATGGTGGTAAAGAAGATATTTATCCAATGGTAAACAGAGCTTTGTATAATATTTACAATGAACTCGCAGCCATAAGTCTTATGTCAGAATTCGGTGTTGATCTTTCTAAAGTGAAGGATTATATGGCTAAAATAAGCGTTACTCAGACACGCTATAACGAAGCAAAGGCAGGTAAAACTGAAATTATCAGAACTATGGCTAAAGGTCAGAATTCTGTTTCATGTTCGCGTACCTTCGATTTTGTAGGTCATGAAAATGGTGCAAGAACAGTTTTCATTATGATTGATGACTTGTTTGAAAGAAGAGATTCTTCCGAATTTGTAGGTTGGATTTATGATGTGGATTTCGAGTTTTTAAACACGCCCGATGTGAAGCAGATTGTTCTTGCAGGTCCTCGTTGCTACGACTATAAACTCCGTTGCCTTATAGCAGGTATTCCTGAAGATAGAATTCTTTGCGAGCAGGATGAGTTTAAAGCTGTTGATATTATGGACAAGGATATAGACAAGCTTTATCTTCTTCACGACACTTCAACCTATGACCTTGCTTGTCAGGTTGAAGCTAAAATAAAAACAGAATTCTCAAAGGCTCACAAAGGCGGTGAACAAGTATGAAAATAGAGGTTTTATATCCCGAGATTTGTTGCTTGTTTGGCGATAAGGCGAATATGAGATATTTCGAAATGTGTTTGCCTGATGCGGAATTTATCAGAACTCCAGTAAGCGAAATGCCTCGTTTCCTTACTGAGGATGTTGATATGGTTTATTTTGGTTCTTGCAGTGAATCTAACCAAGAAAAAATTCTCTCACGTCTTAAAGGATACAAGGAAAGAATATCAGAACTTGTAGAAAAAGGTGTGATTTTCCTTATGACCGGTAATTCTTTTGAGATAATGGGAAATTATATCGAAAAGCCTGATGGAGAGAAAATCGAAGCTTTAGGTATTATTGATTTTTACGCTAAAAGAACTATACCCAAAAGAAACAACTCATTGTTTTTAGGTAACTTTAATGAAATTGAAATTGTTGGTTATACAAGCCGCTTTTCCCACACTTATGGAATAAAGGATGAAGATGCTTTTGTAAATGTTACCAAAGGTTATGGTGCTTTTGTTGATTCAAAAATCGAAGGCATCAAAAGAAATAATCTTTACGGAACATATCTGTTAGGTCCTTTCCTCATTCAGAATCCATTGTTTACAAAATATCTTATGCAAAAATTGGGGGTAGAAAGTCCGCAACTTGCATTTGAAAATGAAATAATGCAGGCCTACGATGTAAGGCTTAAGGAATTTAAAACCGATATAGAGTTTATAGGATGATAAAAGAGAGTCTGAAAATATTCAGGCTCTTTTTCTCTAAATATAAAATTCGGCTTTGAAATGTTTAAAAAGCTTGAGTGTACACAATCTGAGTTGACAAATTTTGCAACACGTTTTATAATAAATGTAGCATTAAGAAGTATGGAAGGTGAAAGAATGAAAACTCCGAAAGTTTTTGAAAGCGAATATAAATTTTGTCTTATATTATGGGAGAGTGAGCCTATTACTTGCGCAAAAATTGCAGATATTTGCAAAGAAAAATTAGGTTGGGCAAGAACAACCACATATACTGTTATCAAAAGATTGGGTGACAGAGGTGTTCTTAAAAAAGATGGTTCAACAATTACCTCTCTTGTTACTAAAGAGGAAATTCAGCTTGCAGAAATGAATGAATTGTTTGAGGAAAGATTTGAAAGCTCACTTCCTGCGTTTATTGCAGCATTTGCAAAGAAACAGAAGCTTTCTGAAAAAGACTACGAGGAGCTTAAAAAGCTTGTTGGTGAAGATAAATAATGGGAAGTTTATTCAACGAAATACTGGAAATGTCCGTTGATTCATTGTGGCTTATAGTGGCTGTTGTTATAATTCGCGCTGTTTTGCAGAAGGCTCCTATGTATTTCAGAAAAGTATTATGGGGATTGGTTGGTTTAAGACTGCTGATTCCCTTTTCGTTTAAAAGCGCCTTGAGTCTTGTTCCCGGTGAGGTTACGCAGACTGTTGACAGGGTTGCAGGGCAGGTTGTTACTGAATCTGTTGAAAAAGGTTTGACTTTTGCAGATATTGTCCCTGTTTTATGGGTTGTCGTGGGTGTGAGCATTCTTGTCTACGGAATTATCAGTTACATAAGATTGAGATTTAAGATTATTGACGGAGTTCTGATAAAAGACAATGTTTATCAAAGCGAAAGAATTCAATCGCCTTTTGTTTGCGGCTTTATAAAGCCTAAAATTTATTTACCATATGGTTTAGATGAAATAACACAAAAATGTGTTTTGCGCCATGAAGAAGCTCACATTAAATATGCAGACCATATTATAAAAGCAATTGGCTTTATTGTTCTGTGCATACATTGGTTTAATCCTTTTGTATGGGCATCATATTTCTTGCTTTGCAAAGATATTGAATTAGCTTGCGATGAAAGTGTTATAAAAAAATACGATGCCGACCAATGCAGGCAATATGCAAAAGCTCTGTTGGATTTGGGCGTAAATAAGGTTAAACTATCTGCTTGCCCTATTGCTTTTGGTGAAGTCAGTATAAAAACAAGAATCAAAAATGTTGTAAGCTATAAAAAGGCAAGTAGAATTCTTGTTTTAGTTTCTGTTGGCTTGTGCGTTATAGTAGCAATTTGTTTTATGAGCGAACCTGATATTCAGGCTAAAGAAACGGATGTTGAGAAGAAAAAAGTTGAGGAAAATACTACTGTGCTGTCAACTGAAATAACCACTGAAATGACTACAGAGCCAACAACTGAACCAACCACAGAGCCGACAACTGAACCGTCAACAGAACTAACAACAGAACCAACAACTGAACCAACAACTGAACCAACAACTGAGCCGACAACTGAGCCGACAACTGAGCCTGTTACAGAGGTTAATAAAGTTTTCCAAGAAACAGTTGTGTATGGAAACAAAATATATGAGCTTGTATCTCATACAGGAAAAGTGGAATATTATACATTTGAACCCCAAGGCTACGTGCCACAAATAACCTACCCAAATAGTTATACATCTACCTTCCCGGCTATTGTTTGGGACCCAATGGCGACAGAATCGTCACATCATAATATTGGTGGAAACACCAATCATCCTCATTTTGAAGGTTATCGATGGGTATATAATTAAGGAACAACCTTGTTGAACTAGATTTCTAATTCAACAAGGTTGTATTGTTAAGTATATTCAATTTTGATCCGCTCTTTGCTTTTTAAAACCTTTGTTGGTTATTGTATTAAGCACAACATTAAGGGTGAAAAGAGCAATGCCTACGAAAATTCCGTATTGAATGGAGCCACTGATAAATCCAATAGATGTGTTTGAAACCTGTGAAACACATAAAGTGAATAATATTGCGGCTACCGTAAAGCAGAGTGTTGAAAGAACACACATTGTAATGTTGAAGCCTGCTTTGAGCTTGGGGGCTCTTATTAAAACAAATATGAAATTCAGAACGCCGAAAATTACTGCAAGATAGAGTAACAGAATTGAAAGTATAAGCATTCCTGCAGGCGCTCCTATGAAATCTGAGGAAATCAGAGTGATAAGAGAGCCCCAGTTAAGCTTCAGCAGTGTATTGAGTGTGAAATCTACCAAGGTCATATTGACAGAATCTGTGTATACAAACGGCAGGTTTATACTGTAATTGGCAAGGGGTAATATCAATGCGACCAATGGAACAAAAGTAAAAATGAATCTTAATGTTCTTAGTTTGTTTCCGAACAAAGCACTTTTAAAGTTGCCGGTAAACTTGTTGAATTTCGCCCAAGCGACTTTTGCATTCTCTGCATCCTCATCAAGACGCCCTTCCCAATCGTAGTTAGGTATATTAACTCCGCAGGTAGGACATTCGGCCTTTATGTGCCAAATGTTGAGGTGCCTTCCGCATTTAGGACAAAAAGCCATAAATGTTCCTCCAATTTGTATTGTGAAGTTTAATAATCAAGTACACGAAGTATTGATTTGACATCAATTGAAAGGTTGTTAATTGCATTGCGTGCTTCCTTTTCGCGCATAACAGGTGTTACAAATGCAATTTCGTTTTTCTCCGCGTTATCTCTATGAAGAATAAGAGGGGAGTCAAAGGTTTTATTGATTTCGTTGAATGCTGTTATGTAATCTTCAGTTTCAGCTCTTACGTATAGAGAGGTGCTCTGGAGAACAGGGTCTATTACGTAATTGGCTTCTGTTGGTCCCCAACCGAAAGCCTTTCTTTTTGCAGTATGCTTTGCACAGTCGATAACGTCCGCAACAACTGCACTGGCTGTGGGGAGTTTGCCTGCACCTTTACCATAGAACACAACATCACCAATAGCATCACCGCGAACAAGAATTGCATTGAAAACATCGTCAACAGAAGCAAGCTGGCTGTGGTTCTGTATAAGACAGGGACCAACTGTTGCACTGATGCTGTTATCGTCAATTTTCTGTGCTCGTCCGATGAGCTTGATAACTCCGCCCCAGTTTTTAGCATATTCAACATCTTCGGGTGTTATGCTTGTTATACCTTCTGTTTCAACAAAATCCGGATAAACATGTTTACCGAAACAAAGAGAAGCGAGAATACAGATTTTTCTTGCAGCATCGTGACCAAGAATGTCTGCAGAAGGATCACGCTCTGCGTAGCCGTTGTCCTGCGCTAATTTAAGAGCTTCTTCAAATGCCATTCCGTCAACAATCATTTTTGTAAGGATGAAGTTAGTTGTTCCGTTAAGGATACCCGCAATTTCACCTATTTCGTTCGCTGCAAGGCATTGACTGATTGGTCTGATAATCGGAATACCACCGCCAACACTTGCTTCAAAAAGGAAATTTACATTGTTTTCCTTTGCCATTTCAAGAAGCTCATAACCCTTTGCGGCAACAAGCTCTTTGTTTGAGGAAACAACACTTTTTCCTGCCATAAGGCTTTTAGAAACATATTCGTATGCGGGTTCTGTTCCGCCCATACATTCAACAACGATGCTTACTGCAGGGTCGTTAAGAATATCGTTGAAATCCTTGGTAAAATATTTTTCCAATTCGTGACCTTTGAAATCTCTTATATCAAGAATATGCTTGACTTCAAGAGATGCTTGTCCACTTTTTGCTACAATACTTTTTTGGTTTTTAAGTAAGAGTTCTGCAACACCTGAACCGATTGTGCCAAACCCCATAATTGCTATTTGCATTCGGATACCTCCGTGTAGTATAATCGAGTATATTCCTAAATATTTTAGCACAGTTTTTTTAGATAATAAAGAGTAATTTGAAAATTTTACAAAAAAATATTAAAAAATTATGAAAAAACTAATCTTTTTATTGTATTATTATTCGTAATCGTTTAAAATAAACATTAATTACATAGTATCGGAGGTTTTGGTGTTGGATGCTATTATAGAAAAGCGAAAATCATTTATAATAAATTTTATTTATGTAGCGATTTTTGTAGGACTTTATTATTTTGTGATTAATTATGCATTGGGATATCTTTTTCCTTTTGTTTTTGCGGCGGCATTATCAGTTTTTCTTCAAAAGCCTATTAAAGCTATAACCCGAAAACTTCATATTAAGGCTCATAGTGCGGTTTCTATTATTTTGGTGCTTCTTATTGTTGTTGCCATAGTAGGCACAGTTATTGGGTTGCTTTTTGCATTGATTAGTGAGTTGAAAGATTTCTTTTCGTATATGTTCAGCCATTTTACATCAGTATATCAGTTGGTTCAAACCGTTGAGGAATTCGTTATGGGGCTGCTGACAAAGCTCCCTCGCGGTATAGGGGATACTGTTGGCGGGTATGTAATGAACTTCTTTGATAAAATAGGTACCCAGAGCAGTGGCATTGATTTATCCGTGTTGTCTGCTCCGATAAGCGGTGCCTGGCATGTTGTAAAAGGGATCCCGTCTGTATTTCTTTCTCTTCTTGTAACTATTATTTCCTGCGTTTTTATGACTTCTGACTATGAAGCTATAAAGAATATGATTCTTGGTATGTGTTCAAAAAATAGTCGCGAAAAAATTGTAAACGCAAAACGCACTACAACTAAAGGTATTGCAAAGCTTTTTAAAGCCTACGCAACACTTATGTTAATAACCTTTACGGAGATGTTTGTCGGTTTATCCTTTATGAAGCTTATCGGCGTTTATAAAGGCGGCTATATTGCCATTATTGCTTTTGTAACCTGTATTGTTGATATAATTCCTGTTTTGGGTACAGGTACGGTTCTTATTCCTTGGTCGATATATAGCTTTATAACAGGTAATGTGGGTTTAGGTATAGGACTTATTGTTCTTTATGGAGTTGTTACTGTATTAAGACAGGTAGTTGAACCTAAGCTTGTGGCAAATCAGGTCGGACTTCCTGCTATTGTAACAATTGCAGCTATGTTTATCGGTGCAAGACTTTTCGGTGCATTCGGTATTATTATATTGCCCCTGACGGTAATAGTTCTCAAACTTATGTACGATGAAGGCGTAATAGGTAATAAAGCCTTGTTAGAGCAGGAAAATTTCGTTGTTAAAGGTGAAGATTGTGGTTAATGGATATGTAGATATTCATTCTCATGTTTTATGGAGAATGGATGATGGTTCAAGAAGTGTAGAAGAAACGCTTGATCTTTGTTGTTTGGCAGAGGAAACCGGTACATCGCAACTTTTTCTTACACCGCATCTTATGTATTGGGAAGCTGTTGAGGAGCTTTTTGATACAAGAAATATGAAGGTTGAGCGGCTTTCTGAGCTTTTAGAAGCGGAAGAAATTGATTTGAAGTTGCATAAGGGTTTTGAGATTCTTTGCGACGATGACATATTTGATATAAAACATTTTGCTCCATATACGCTTGCAGATTCAAGATATATTTTGATTGAGTTTGATTTTTTTAAAACCAATTTGGAAGATGTAACTTCTTGGTGCAATTATTTACTTTCCTTTGGATTAGTACCTGTAATTGCGCATCCTGAAAGATACGAGTTTCTTCTCTTAAATGAAGAGGGTATAGATATACTTTCTCGAAAAGGTGTACTTTTTCAATTGAACAGTGGTTCTGCAGCCGGTATGTTTGGTGAAGAGGTGCAGGCATTTGCTGAAAAAATGATCAATCGGGGATATGCTGATTTTATAGGTTCAGATGCCCATAGCTTTAATATGAGAAATACAGATATGGATTTTTGTTTCAATAATTACTCAGAGGAAGTAAACATGGATTTGTTGGAGAGAGCGTATAGCACAAATGCTTTAAAACTGATTAAAGACAAAGAAATTAATCCTGAACGTCTATGCTATTTTGCAGAAAAGTAAAAAAAAATAAGTTATATTTCTAAAAAGGAAAAATAAATAAAAATACATATGCTAATATTATATTGAAAATAGGATGAAAGGAGGTAAAATCAATGGGAATGTTAGATTCTATTTGGCAGCTTCTTGCTGATTCAGGTCTTGATGTAGGTGAAATTGCAGACGGTATCAGTAGTCTTTTCTCAATCACAACTACTACAGATGCAAACGGTAATACTGTTGAGACTTACGGCGGTACTTTAGGAGCTCTTGCAGACTTCCCCATTATCGGTATGGTTCTTAAAGCATTTGCAAGCTTCACTCCTGTAGTTGAAGAAACAGTAGCTTAATTTTTACATACACTAATAGTTAGTGTGAATTATTGCAATAGTTTTCACAGAAAGAGTGCGGTTTTCCGCACTCTTTTTCTTTCGGGGTATTGCAATTATTCTTATATACTATTATAATATATACAGCAAATTGTTTTCGTGAGGTCTGTTTATGGAAAAAAAGTCTAACAAAAAAAATGGCATAGGGCTTGTTGTTGCTCTTGCGGTTGCGATATTTGCAGTTGTTATTGTATTAACAGTTGCAATTGTTGGTATGATTAAAGAAAGTGCTCCTGCCCCTAAAAAAGATGATATCCCACTATATACGCTTTCAGACGTTCAAAACACTACTAAAGAAGAAAGCGATGTTAATGGTCTTGTTTCAGGTCAACCTGAATATAGCCGGGAAGCTTCTGTTGTAGAAAGTCAGATTATAGACAATGGTTATGTTAGCAATGTACAGGTTGATGCGGAAGAAGAACCTGAAACAGAATTAAAAGTTGAAGCAGGTGATCGCGTTACCGAAGCAACAACGAAAAAGAATAACGGGTATGATCCTGTAAATGAATATAAAAATCTTTCCAAAAAAGGTGACACCCAACTTTCTGACCATCACAATAATAAATATATAAAAATGGTATCTGAAAAATTTAATGTTGATACAGAACGTTTAGTAGCAATTTATTCTGAACCCAATACGGGTAGTAACTTCGTTCTTGAGTTTAGTGGCAAAAAGGATAAGGATGGATTGATAATTAAAAGCCCTGATACTCTTGAAAAGATTTATCATATAAATGCAAAAGGGGAAATATCTGTTGCCACAGGAAGAGCAACAGGCAATATAGGTGTATCTTATGCAGAAGGAACCCTTTGCTTTAATATGATAAAAACAATAGTTATGCCTCAATATCCGGATTATTTCACAGGTGTAGAAAAATAAGCTGAAAATTTGTGGAAAATCTCTTGTTATATACTTACAAAAAAACTTTTAAAAATTCTTAAAAAAATACCAAAAAACTCTTGCATTATTGAAATAGTTGTGATATTATGATAGGGCGCGCGAAGGGCGTGTCCCTATCTTTTTATGCCCTGACGCGAGCAGATATGCGATGACGCGGGAGGTGGCTGCCCT
>JAZUOL010000118.1:0-10713 GCA_045604605.1 Acutalibacteraceae bacterium
CAGTCATAGCTGTATTTTGAATCACTCATTACAGAAATACCAAAGCGTCTGTCATCCTTGGAAACAGTAAGGTCTGCCCAGTTGAGAGCAACCTCTTCATCGCCATCGCAGGGGCGCTTAATGAAGCTGTTGGGGATTTCATATGTTGAAATCTCTTCCTTACCACCGATGGGGAATGCAAATTTAAGAAGCGTGAATTTTTCCTGCCACATTGCCTTGCAGTCGACCTTTAAGGTTTTCTGACCTTTGCTGAGGATGAATTCTTGAGTGAGATATGAATCATTGAATTTATGAGTTGTACGGATTACTGAACGAAGAGCACCTTTTTCAACTCTTTCGATGCTTACTAATTCCATAAGACCTTTTACATCGTGGAATTTGAAAACATTATGAGCCCATGTGTCAGTTTCGTGATCATCAATTACTGTGGGGATAGCGAGGAAATTGTCACTTGCATATTCTGTATTGGTTTCTTTATTAACAAGGCTCTTGATATAACCTGTTTCCCTATCGAGTTCAACTGAAATGAATTCGTTTTCCATAAAGAAATCCTGTTCGCCCGAAAGCTCTTTATCTGCTTTAACATCCTCTGTTTCCAGCCAGTAGGTTGCATATCCGAAGGGGGCAACCCTTGCCATAAAGAGAGTGTCAAGGTGTTCGTCATTTGAACGTGAGGAACGGACATTCTGGAAAAGAACGGAGTTGCCCTCGGAATCAGTAACCGCTTTTGAAGGGTGATACATTCTTACGGGCATATTAATTTCGTATGAGTGAGGATTGAATACGATTACAGGACGGGGGAAGCCGTTGTCCGCACCTGTGTAATGACGGGTTTCAAGGACTGCATCGCTTACACCATCAACCCAGGTATCAACCTTACGTGCGATTTTAAGGACCGCGTTATTATAAGCTTCGGAAGCTATATTTAAAGCATAGCCTTCAGATTCCTTAACATCCTCATAAGCTTCCATAATTGAGCAACCGCAAAGAATATCGTGGAACTGGTTGAAGCAAACCTTTTTCCAGGCATCCTCAAATTCTTTTGTTTTGGGCTGTGCTTCTGTAACAATTGAAGCGATTGTGTCCCATTTTTCTGCTGCGGCAAGATTGTTTTCTGCTCTGCGGTTAAGAGCTTTTACAAGACTTGTTGCACTGTAGCAGCCGCTTGCGTGGTGCTGTAATTCATCCTGCCATACAGGGATTTTAAGGAACTGACTGAGCATATCCTCAAAGTATTCATCGGGAGATGAGAATTCAAGCTCGTTATAGCCCTCTCTTTCAAGATTTGCTTTGAGATATTCAATATCGCCCTTTGTGGGTCCGCCACCGTGATTGCCTACACCATAGAAGAGCATCATTCCGTGACCCGTTTCTTCAGCACGGTTATTGGCATCATCAATTCTTTTATCGAGAGCTTCCTTGCCGTTAGCACAGTAGCCGTCCGGAAGTCGATATGTCATAATGCGGGTGCCGTCTGCACTGTCCCACCAGAAAAGGTTTTCGGGAATTTCTGCATTTTCATGCATACCGGGACGTTGGAAAACGTAGGTGTTCATTCCGCCTTTTTTAAGAAGCTGGGGGAGATTTGCATTGTGACCGAAGGAGTCAACATTGTAGCCTGTTTTGCAGGTGATACCGAATTTTTCGTAGTAGTAAAGCTGACTGTAAAGCGCCTGACGGGCGAAGCTTTCACCTGAGGGCATATTGCAGTCGGGCTGAACCCACCAACCATTGACAGGTACCCATCTTCCTTTTTTCACCATAGCTTTGATTTCTTCAAACATTTCCGGGTCAATTTCCTCAACCCATTGATAGTATGCCGCAGAAGAGCAGGTGAAAACAAAATCTTTATATTCTTTTAATCTGTCGAGAGCGCTACGGAAGGTCTGAAGAACCTCACCGCAACCCTCCTGCCAACGCCAGAGCCAGATTGGGTCAAGGTGGGCGTTGCCGATAAGCTTGATTGTTTTATCCATTATTCTTCACCCTCCTCAATAAATCCGAAATATCTTCCTAACCAATAGCCGAAAGTGAAAACATAGCAGCTTTCAATGCAGAAGGCACCGCCACTGTCCTCATTTTTGTATTCAAGAGGATTTCTGTCAAGCTTTGCGATAAATCTTTCGTCATTTGTGGGAAGAGCTGAAACCTCTTTATAACCGCCCATATATGTGCGGACGGGATAATCTCGTCTTGATGTGAGAGAAACTGCGCTTGCAAGACGGGAAACATTGAAACGATAGAACCAGGTTCTTACGCGCTCAGCATCAGGCTTTGCATCGGGGTCAGAGAGAAAATAAGGGAAGTCATAGCAGGGGTTATATTCGGGAGCAAGAGAATATCTCCAACTTCTGAAGCCTTCAAGGAATAATTTCTTTCTTTCTTCATCGGGCTCAAGAGTTGCAAGTCCCCAAAGAGCAAGAACTGCAAGGTTATGGTCACCATACATAATATCTTCGCGGTCATCAATACCTGCCTGAAGACATACCTGATGGAAACGGTCAAAGTGACCGGCAGTTAATTCTGCATAACCCTTTTCGTCGCAGAGCATATTATAAGTTTCAAGGAATCTGCCCTCTTCGCCTGTGATATGCATTGTAACGCGCAGGAACATAAGAAGCTCTGCAGCGTTAAGGCAGGCATCTGCCCATCCCATTCCTGAGTTGAAATATTCTTCATTCCATTTTGCCCAGGTGGTAGGCTTGCCGTTTGCCTCGCGAAGCTGGAAGCCGTTATCAATAATATGATTCATGGTATTTCTTGCGGCTGTTTTGAGAAGCTCGTCATACTCGGGGTCTTCACAACCAAGGAACTCGTGAGCAACAAGAAGATGCATATAATGGTGAGTTATTTCGTCACTGCTGGTGTCACCCTTGTAAGTAATATCTGTGTCCTCATAACCATCGCAGGTATAGTGCTTGCGAAGTCTTTCGGGAATAGGTGCATCCGCTTTAACCTCAAGTCCCACAATATTTTTATTTCTTGAATCTGTAGTGCTTATACAAGAAGCTGTAGCACCATTTTTCTTATAGAAAAGTCCGTCATCCGGAACAGGCTCGTCTTTTGTAAGATATGTTCTTGCAACGAAGCCGTCACCACGTCCTGCAATGTACATAAGAAGAAGGTTTGCTTCACTTGCATTCATAGCAACCTCTCGGGCTTCAAGAGTTTCGTGAGCATAGTCCCCCTTTTCTCTTTTTAGAGTTGCATAACGGAAGATTTCACCCATAGCATAGCCTGAAGAAAAGCTACCGTCATTATCGGAGTGTCCGTAAGGAAGAATGGATTTGAGATTTCCTGCTTCTGAGAGGTATTTCTGACTTACCATTCCGTGACGCTGAACGTATGTAAGAGTTTCCTCAAGAAGCATGTAAGCTTTCTCTTCCATAGACATTTTTACCATAGCAATGTGGGTTACGCCTTTGTCGGTGAGAACCCATACACCATCACCGTCATCGGGAAGAAGAGCATGGACATTGTTATCTAAAAGGTCACGTCTTGCGCTGAAGAACATTACTACGTCATAGAGGTTGTCTGTGTTGGGGTCATAGCGGGTAACACCGCAATCAGAACCATACCACATAACACCGTTTTTGCCCCGGCAGAAGCAAGTGTAATCCTTCTTTTTCTGGGGAAGAGGATATGGGAAATTTGTTAAATCGGGCTTTTGTGGACGAATCTCCAAAAGAACCTTGGGCACTTCAATATCATATTTTTTGAAGTGGCTTGATACCCTTGTAAGCTGGGGATAAAGTTTAATAGGTTGTGCCATCGGTACACTCCTTTACTCAGTACTGTGTAAATAGAACAAATTACTACATCATAAATCTTACCAAAAAGGGAAGTAAAGTTCAATATATAAATTAAAAATATATTATCTAAAATTTTAAAATATATATTGGAATGTTGGAAAGAAAGTGATATAATAAACTCCGTAGTGGCAATTTTTAACGCATTTGAAAGGAAAATGCTTATGAATACATCAGTTTTCGACAAATACGAATCAGAGGTCCGCTCCTATTGTCGTAATTTCCCTGCAGTTTTTACTAAGGCAAAGGGCTCAATTATTACTGCTGAGGACGGCAAGGAATATATCGATTTTTTCTGTGGCGCGGGTGCTCTTAACTATGGTCACAACAATGACTATATCAAAGAGCAGATTATCAGCTATTTAGAGAGCGACGGAATAATTCATTCTCTTGATATGTTTACATCTGCAAAAAGAGATTTCATTGAATATTTTGAGAAAAATATTCTTGAACCCCGAGGATTTGATTATAAAATTCAGTTCCCCGGACCAACAGGAACAAATGCAGTTGAAGCGGCTCTCAAGCTTGCAAGAAAAGTTAAAAAAAGAAATAATATTTTTGCATTTATGGGAGCTTTTCACGGTATGACGCTGGGTTCTCTTTCAATGACTACCGACAGAGATTCAAGAGAGGGCGCGGGAGTCGTTCTTACCGATGTAACACATATTCCCACTCCGTATATGTTCCCCGAGCTTGATGTTCTTAAATATATGCAGACTCTTCTTGATGACGACCATTCAGGTGTTTCAAAGCCTGCGGCAGTATTTGTTGAACCGGTTCAGGCAGATGGTGGTATTCACGTTTTCAGTGTGGAATTCCTCAAGGGTCTTCGCGAATTCTGCACAAGAAACGATATTCTTCTTGTTTGCGACGATATTCAGGTCGGCTCTGCAAGAACAGGAACATATTTCTCCTTTGAAAGAGCAGGCATCACTCCTGATATTGTTACTCTTTCAAAATCTATCGGCGGTTATGGTATGCCTTTTGCTCTTGTTCTTTTCAAGCCCGAGCTTGATGTGTGGAAGCCCGGTGAGCATAACGGCACATTCCGAGGTAGCCAGCTTTCAATTGTTGCTGCAAAAGCAGGTCTTGAAATAATGCTCAAGGAGAATGTTGAAAAAGAGGTTCAGCGCAAGGGCGAAATTATTAAAGAATATCTTGCAGAAGTTAAAGAAATCAACGAAAACTTTGATGTTCGCGGAATCGGCTTTATGTGGGGTGTTGACTGCAACAAGGTAGCCCCCGATGCAGTTTCAAGAGCAATTGTAAAAGAAAGCTTTGATAATGGCCTTATTGTTGAAAGAGCAGGTAGAAATAATGATGTTGTTAAACTTATGCCTTGCCTTTTAGCAGACGATGAAACCCTTAAAAAAGGTCTTGAAATCTTTGTGAATGCGGTTAAAAAAGTGAATGCGGAGTGCGGAGTTCGGAATGCGGAATGAGCTTCGTGATTTGTAAATAAAATACTAAAAAGGTGTTGGTGGTCTTGCCTCTCTTTGAAGAGAGGGGGCCGCCTTGTGATTTTCTATCTTTCAAATTTATATATCTGAGTAAATATGATATTTGGAAGAGAAGCTTCCCTGGTACACCTCATTCCTCATTTTATATAATTGCTGTGCACAGCTCCTGAAGCCTGCCACTATTTTTACTATATTATGAGGCACAGGCGAGCCGGTGCCTTACGGGTGCTATGGCTTAAGTGAGTATGGCGGATAGAGCTGTAACTGTAAGGTATAGGCTTGCCTATACCCAACAATATACTTTCAATTTGCAACTGAAATTAACTTCTCCGACTTGTCGGTGAGGTTAATTTTATATAATGGCAACTGCATCTTAATCTGTCAAAGGTTCTTTCCCCAACATATTCCTTCAATTCATCCTTTGAAAGATTTGTTGTTATGATGGTTGAAAGGCACTGGCTGTAACGATAATCAAACAAATCAAACAGCGCGGACATGATTTTTCTATGGTCACCGCAGGAAGTCCCCACATCATCCACAACGAGAATTTTTGCATTTTTAAATTCATCAATGGGTGACTTATTTTCTTTATAGTTATATTTTTCGGAAAGCTGAATAACCTCCCTTTCCTTAATAAAACGGCAATCTGAACCGATATTCACCCCTAAATCCTCAACAAAATCGTTATCGTGAGCCTTGATAATATCATTTATAATAAACTCGTTAAAACGCTCGTTTTTGTTATATTCATTGATAATTGAAGCAGCGATATAGGTTTTTCCGCTACCCCTGTTGCCTGATAAAATCAAGCCGTTCTTTTTTTGTGATGTGTCATCGCTCAGCATTAAGGAGCAGATAAATTTTGCTCCGTCAATTGCTTTAGAGTTGTTTTCATCAACAATAAGATTATCAAAAAAGGCATTTTCCTCTCTCATTAACACACCGCTTCTTTTAATCCTTTTCTTTATGTAAGCATTAATTGCTTTTTCTCTTTTTTCCTTTTCGATTTTCGCCTTTAATTGAACCTCGCATTCGCAGTCAATATATAACACTCGCTTGATATATTCATTATACTTACCCTTCTTTTCCTTACCGCAAACCGAGCATTTACTGTTGTTATTCTCCATAAGCACTCCTTAATTAATTGTAAAATCAAAATAATCTTCTTCATCTTCTTTGTATCTGTCGGGGTCTGTTATATCACCGCATAAATCACCTTGCGGTTCATCTTCCCATCGCCTTTGGCTAAGATATGTTGCAGGGTACGGTATAAACTGACCGTTGTTTTTTAACCACTGGTCGCTTTTCTTCTGCCAGCTAAGAGCAGTAATTATATCTGCTTTTTCTTTTTTAGTTAATTTCAGCTTATTAAAACACTTATATGCAGCACCCTTTCCCGTTTTTTTAGGGTAAGCCTTCCAGAATTCCAGAAAATCATCAGAATAACAATTCATAGACACCGCCTCCCTCATCTCTGATGAGGATGATGTTGATGTATTATACTTATCATTTTCATTTTCATTTACATTAACATTAACATTATCATTATCATTAACATTATCATTATCGGCATATTTGGCATTTTGTTTTTTGCCATTTTTGCCGGTGGCATTTTTCGCATTATTGTTTTCATCACTTTTCGACCACTTTTTTGCACCATTAACGGCATTCCTTTCGCACATTTTATAATACTTATCCCTATCTCTTTTAAAGGTTTCAACAAGCAATGTGAAAATGGCTTCAACTGTGAAGGATTCAAACTGTGGAGTTTCCCCTGTTCTCATATATTCAAATATACCTTGAATCAAATCACCGGCCTCATATTTCCCTAATTTTCGGAAAGTGTTCTCCCAATCACAATAAATAACAAAACTATTCTTTTCCTTCACTTAATTCCTCCTTTTTGGTTATTCTGTGGTACAGGCAAGCCTGTACCTTACGGGTGTGTTGGTTTTAAGCCGGTTTGTTAGTTAATTCCATAACTGTAAGGTATGGGCTTGACCATACCCGAGATTACACTACGATAGTGTCTTGTCTCTCTACCTGAGTCTTACTGTTTAGAAAACAACAACGAAACGGTTAAAAGAACATTTGTTCTATGTGCATTATATAACTTTAAAAAAATAAGTCAACCGACTTTTGTACCGCCTTAAATTTTTTGTATTATTGTACAAATTCATTACCGCACATTTGTTCGGCTTTCGTAATTGTAAACTAAAGTTTCAAAAAAATCAATAGACATAGCACTCCTTTAAGAAAAAATATAAAAAGCTTTTCTCCCTCTTTTTTTTGAAAATAATATATGTTAAAATATATATGTAAAATTTTGGTTTCGGTAAGAAAAGAGATTGGAAAATGAAAAAAGGAAAAAATCAAGATAGAAAAACAGGCACAGCAAAGCTTCTTAAACGCTTTTTGCCATACTATAAATTACATATAAAAACTTTAATATTTGATTTGTTCTGTGCATCGCTTACTACTGTTTGTGAGCTGGCACTGCCTATGATAGTGCGCTATATAACAAATGCGGTAACAACAGATATTTCTCTTTTAACACCTGCAGTTATTTTAGGTGTCGGGGGAATGTATCTTGTAATGAGAATAGTTGATGCAGTTGCAAACTACTATATGGCATCTGTCGGTCATATTATGGGAACAAAAATGGAAACGAAAATGCGCAAGGATTTGTTTGAGCATCTTCAGAAGCTTTCCTATTCATATTATGACAATACCAAGGTTGGCACAATTATGTCCCGTATCACAAGCGACCTGTTTGATGTTACGGAATTTGCCCACCATTGCCCTGAAGAATTCTTTATTGCAGGAATTAAAATTGTTGTGTCATTCACAATTTTAAGCTTTATTAATCTTCCCTTGACACTTCTTCTTTTTGCGGTTATTCCCGTTATGGCAATCTGCCTTAAATTCTTCAGAAAACGTATGCGCGACGGCTTCAGAGAATCAAGAGTTGTTGTTGGCGAATTGAATTCACAGATTGAAGATTCACTTTTAGGTGTTCGTGTTGTAAAATCCTTTGCTAACGAAAATATAGAAGAAAACAAATTCAAAAAAGGTAATGAAAAATTCCTTGAAATAAAGTCCAAGGTTTATAAATATATGGGCTCTCACAGTTCTATAAACAGAGTTTTTGAGGGCGTAATGTATATTCTCATAGTTGTTGCAGGTGCATTCAGTCTTGTTAAAGGCAAAATCAGCGCGGCGGACTATATTGCTTATCTTCTTTATATCTCAACTCTGCTTACATCAATAAGAAAAATTATTGACTTTGCAGAGCAGTTCCAGAGAGGTATGACAGGTATTGAGCGCTTTGGCGAAATTATGGATACAGAGCCCACCATTAAAGACAAAGAAAATGCAAAAGAGCTTGTTGTTACAGAAGGCAAAATTGATTTCCAAAACGTAACCTTTAAATATTCCGATGAAACAGATGAGGTTCTTGATAATATAAATATCCATATCGGTAGTGGTGAGAGCTTTGCCCTTGTTGGCCCCTCAGGTGGCGGTAAGACTACAATTTGCAACCTTATACCCCGTTTTTATGAGCTTACTGATGGTAGTATAAAAATTGACGGAACAGATATCAGAGAGGTTACCCTCAAAAGCCTCCGAGAAAATATCGGTGTCGTTCAGCAGGATGTTTATTTGTTCTCAGGCACAGTAAGAGAAAATATTGAATACGGCAGACCCGGAGCTACACAAGAAGAGATTCGTGAAGCTGCCCGCCTTGCAGGTGCAGAGGAGTTTATTGATAAGCTTCCCGATGGCTTTGATACCTATGTTGGTGAAAGAGGCGTTAAGCTTTCAGGCGGTCAGAAGCAAAGAATCAGCATCGCACGAGTATTCCTTAAAAATCCGAAAATACTTATTCTTGACGAGGCAACCAGCGCTCTTGACAATGAGAGCGAATATCTTGTTCAACAGTCATTGGAAAGACTCGCCAAGGGCAGAACAACAATAACAGTTGCCCACAGACTTACAACTATCAAAAATGCAGATAAAATCCTTGTTGTTACAAAGGACGGTATTGCCGAAAGCGGAAACCACGAAGAATTAATTTCTGAAAACGGATTGTATGCAAATATGTATACTATGTATAGAGTTTAAGTGGAAAATGGCAAGTGAAAAGTTTCGGGGAAGCTTCGCTTCCGAACATTATAAGAACCTGTCTGCGACAGAACCTTGTTATTCGCTATGCTCATAATAATTGCCGACCGCAGGTCCCGACATTCCGAATTTCGAATTTCGAATTCCGAATTAAATATCACCAATTTAAGTTAGGAGGAAACACTATGAATTACCCGTCCCCTCACATAAATGCAACCCCTGAAGATTTTGCTAAAACCCTGCTTATGCCCGGTGACCCCTTAAGAGCAAAATTTATTGCAGAAAATTTTCTTGAAAATGCGAAATTAGTTAATAATGTAAGAGGAATTCACGGTTATACGGGAACATATAAAGGTACGCCCGTTTCTGTTATGGCATCGGGCATGGGTATGCCCTCAATCGGTATTTACAGTTACGAGCTTTTCAACTTTTTCGGTGTTGATAATATCATTCGTGTAGGCTCTGCAGGTGGTATGTGCGAAAAGGTTAAGGTGAGAGATATTATAATCGCTCAGGGTGCTTGTACTGATTCCAATTATGCTCATACCTTTAATCTTCCGGGAACTTTTGCTCCTATTGCAGATTACACTCTTCTTAAAACCTCTGCAGATATTGCAGAAGAAATGAAGCTTCCCTTTGTTGTGGGGAATGTTATTTCTTCAGATACATTCTATAATGACAATGAAAATGTTCCCGAGGGTATGACCTCTGCTGACCTTTGGAGAAAAATGGGCATTTTAGGTGTTGAAATGGAAGCGGCAGCCCTTTATATGAATGCTGCAAGGTGTGGTAAAAATGCTCTTGCAATATTGACAGTTTCAGACCACCTTGTAACAGGAGAGTCACTCTCCTCTGATGACAGACAGAATTCCTTTACGGATATGATGAAGATAGCGCTCAACGTAGCGGCTAAATTTGATAAATAAAATGAAAAGAATCTTTTTATTCGTGCTCGACAGCTTTGGCATCGGCGCATTACCCGATGCCGAAAAATTCGGTGACATCGGCACAAATACTCTTTACAGTTGTCAGCGAACGGGAGAACTGAACGTCCCGAATATGATCTCCCTTGGTCTTGGAAATATTGACGGAGTCGATTGCCTTCCCAAAGCGGACTCACCTCTTGGCGTTTACGGAAAGCTTGCCGAAAGATCCCTCGGTAAAGATACGACGGTAGGTCATTGGGAGATCGCGGGTATCGTTTCCGAAAAGCCGTTCCCGACGTATCCCGATGGATTCCCCGAAGAGGTGCTGAAGCCTTTCATGGAAGCGACTGGACGGGGCGTGCTGGCCAACAAGCCCTATTCCGGTACGGAAGT
>JAZUOL010000119.1:0-9125 GCA_045604605.1 Acutalibacteraceae bacterium
GGAAAGCAGAACCATAGAGATATTTTAGTCTTAGCTAAATTTTGCACTATCGTGCAAAGCGAAATTATTGCTTCGCAATAGCTAAATAACTCCTTTGGAGTAGCTAAATTAAATTCGCTTTAAGCGTGCGAAGCACATTTAGCTACCGCAGGCAATTTAGCTGAACTTGTTCAATTTAGCTCGCGTAAACGAATTTAGCTAAAAAAACGACAGATTTCCAATTAAAATCTGTCGTTTTTTCTGGTGAGCCACATCACTTTGCAGTCGAACGCCCTGCTGTAATCCGGCGTCAATCTCCATAAGTGTAATTGTTCGGTTGTCACCCGAATAGTTAAACGTTAATACGACCTTATCGTCATAAACAAATACGGAATTTATAAAAGTCTTTATCAGCCGTTTCTGACATTCCAAATCATTGTAATCCATATTTGCAAATTGATGCAGGAAATATACTATGTGTTCTTTCTTCAGTCCTAAATTTTCTTTCAACTTTGCCGAAGCAAGAGCCGCCTTGATTTCGGCTTTTTGTTCATCAAGCTCATCCATTCTCTGCTTTGTGGCATCGTTAAAAATGCCTTGCTCTATGGCTCTTACCAAGTTTGAAATTGATTTTTCAACTTCTGCCAAACTCTTTTGTAGAGAATCTGTATATGAGGTGTCAGTATTCTGTGCTATGTAGTACTGATAGGTGTTTTCTGCAATAAACTCTAAAAGTTCTTCGTCCTGCACAAGTTTGATAACGTATTCAAGCACAAGGTTTTCTATCCACACTTGTCGCACAGGCTTTTTGTTACACGTTTTCTTTCGTTGATTGTGGCAGTAATAGTAGTGATGTCGGTTTCCCGTTCTGCTTGTTCCGCATACGCCTACCATCATAGCACCGCATTTTCCGCAGAAAAGTTTTTCGGTCAGAAGATACTCCACCCTTGAATTCTTGTGTGCTGCAGCTTTCTGATTGTATTTCAGCATTTCCTGTACTTTGTAAAAGATTTCTTCAGTAACTATCGCTGGCACTGCATTTTCAATACGCACTTCGTTATTGTATGTATAAATACCGATATACTTTTCGTTTTTGAGTATAGTCCTCAAACTGTTGTAGGTAAACTGTGTGCCTCTAGATGTCCTGTGACCTTTCTTGTTTAAAATCTTTATGATCTGAGAAACAGTTTGACCTTTTGCATACATATCATAAATCATTCGTACAGTCGGAGCAGTCTTTTCGTCAATTACAAATTTCTTATCTTTATCAACTGCATATCCGAGAGGAATGTTTCCACCTGTACACTGAGCCTTTGTTGCACTTGCTTTCATACCACGGCGAACATTTTGCGACAATTGCTCTGAGTAATATGCTGCCATTCCTTCTATAACGGATTCAAGGATAATACCTTCAGGTGTATCGGGTATCATCTCGGCAACGTAATAAATCTTTATACCATTTTTCTTGAGGTGATATTTATTAAGGGCAATTTCTTCCTTGTTTCTCCCAATGCGGTCTGTCTTCCAAACTATAAGTGCTTCAAACTTGTGTTTCGCTGCATCTGAAAGCATCAGCTGAAATTGCTCTCTGTTATCGTTTCGTCCTGTCTGTGCTCTGTCAGCATACACATGTATAATTGTAAGTCCGTGCTCTGACGCAAAGCGTTCAGCTTCGGCAACCTGACCTTCTATTGACTGCTCACCTTGTCTATGGCTCGAAAAACGGGCATAAACAACAGCATTCATCTGTTCACCTCCTGTAGCTTGCTTTTTTTAAGACGCTAATTAAAACCTTGTAGTCATCAACTGACTGTATTGAAGCTGACAATAATTTTTCTTTATCAACATTACCCCAATTTATATCGTACCCCATTCGTTTTGCCATAAGGCGAATAAACTCACGAATGGAACGTCCATTTCCTTCTCTGAATGGATGAATTATGTTTAGTTCCGCCATAACATATGCAAGATTATCAAAAGCTTTTTCTTCATTTGATTCTCTTAACATATTCTTTTCTTTTATATTTGCAAATACTTTGTCAAGCTCTCTGTCAATTAAGTTCGGCGGATAGAACATTGTATCTGCTTTACTGATTTGTTCTCGTCTGAGTTTTCCCGCAAATGAGTAAATATCTTCAAATATAAACCTGTGTATCTTCATAAGATGGGCTTTTGTAAAATTACCCCTGATTGGATTTTTCAAAAGCTCCATTTGCTTTATTAAGGTTATTTCTTCCTCAGCTGTTTTTAAAACACTGTTATCAGTTATGTTCAGCTTGTTTTTCAGCACATTGCTGTTTGGATAACAATAAATAGATTGTGTAGTGGTATATACTTCGTATTTTGAAAACATAATTATACCCTCTGCATATACTTTCGTTTAAGTTCTTCAATCATTTGGGTATAGCTGATTTTACCGCTGTCAATTCTTTTCAAGTTTTTTATACCGCTTTCACTTACTTTCATTCCCTCTACTGCGAAAGTACCTTTAAGGTTTTTCAAATTACTTTCAAAATTGTTGGATTCCATAACAGTTTTATTTCTCCAATCTGTGTATTTACCGGACTTGATTCGTGCATCAGCGGGCTTTTGTGCATCTTTAGGCAATAGCCAAGCACCGGCAATTTTCGTTGCACCTTCAATTCTGCCTTCGTTGCATAATACGGTAATTCTTCTGATAGAAATACCCCACATCAAGCTTGCTTCTTTTATTGTTAGTATGTCCATATCAACACCTCTTTTTGCAAATATTATATACCACATTTAGAATAATGTCAATATTTATAATTTTCCAAAGCGTAAAAATTAGTGGGAGTTACATTATTCCTTAACCGTATCTAAATTCAGAGCAAGTCTTGCAGTATTTCTGTCCTTAAGACTTGCCTTGTCATATGCTCTTGCTACTTCATATGCGTTTGCAGAAAGTTCACTTGGTATATATGCTTTACCGCCTGCCCACACTTGAAGTGGAACATTCAGCGTTTCGGATAATTGCATTGCAATAGGAAGCGGTGCATCCTTCATTCTGCGTATAATTATAGTTCTGACCTGCTTGTCAGTAAGTCCTGTAATTCTCACAATATCAGAAATATTCAACCCCATTTCTACAGTTATTTCTTTGAATATTTCATAGAATGGCTTTCCTTGCAATTCCCCGCACATTTCGCCGTACATAGCCTCTGCTTCACTGTCACCTAAAAGGTAATCAACTGAAACCTTTAATTTTTCAGCATACTTGCTTACCTGTTCAATTTTTGGAGAACGCTGTCCAAGCTCGTAACGGCTAAGTATCTGTTTAGATGAACCCAGCATTTTTGCAAATTCATCTTGAGAGAGTCCTTTTTCTTTTCGAAGCTCTCGTAGTCTCTCTCCAAACGAAGTAAAGTGTATATCTATTTCCGGCAGGCTGTCCATTTCAGCCTGTATTTTTTTGTCTTCCTTCATAAAAACAACTCCTTTTCAGTAATCTACACGCATATTATATCACATAAAATCAACGTTGTCAATGTCTTTTTCGGAATTGTAAATAATTGTCCTCAAATGGTTGACAAGCGAAGAAATATATTGTAAAATAACTTCGTCAACTGTATGGCGACACATTTGACGAGATTCGAGGAGGTGTCTAAAAATGATATTAAAATTCGGATAAATCCGAAGGATATTCCAAATATGGAGAAAAAATTACTGTGTGCCACTTTTCTTGATGCAGTTATTAGGTTTTACCAAAATCCAGATAACGAGCTTGCATTCAGAAAATGGTATGCAGAGAAAGGAGGAAAAGTCAATGGATGAAAGAATGGAAAAAATGCTGCGAGAGAAATACCCCAATCACATACCCCTTAAAGTTGCATCAAAGTTTCTTGCAGTATCGCCCCGACAGTTATCAAAGCTAATTGCAGACGAACGAAAGCCCTTTTGTGAAATTGGTGCTAATATCGGGACAAAACAGAAGTATGCCAGAATCTATACAGGCAGAATGATTAAGTACCTCAAAGGCGAATTGCCCTATGACTAATTAGGTCATATTCATTCTTGTATAGGAGGTGGTTGTCTTCCGTGGAAGCAAACAGAAATAATTGTCAGGTGATATGAATGTGTTTGGAACTTTTCGTATCACCTGACTTTTTATATGGAGGAAAACTATGAAATTACACAACAACCAGTTATATCTTATACGCCACCTTATTCGTTTTAATTATCTTGACTATGAAAGCTGTCTTGATGTGCTCGACAGAGAAAACACTGGGGACAAAATTAAAATGTCCTACGCTTTCAGACCGCTTACAAAGAATAAGTACATATCAAAGAATAGAGATAGGATTGTTACTGTACTAAAAAAGGGCAAGGCTTTATTCCCGAATACAAAACCGTTGATTTCTTCGGGTGGTGAAAAAGAGCGTATTATTCAGGTATCAAAAATGGCAGCACTTTTAGAGAAAAACGGATGTGTCATAACGGATAGAGTTCCAGACAGTCAAAAACCACATTTCATTCCCTCTGCCTGCTGGCGTAATATTGCCCACGGAATACTTTCAACTACCCGCTTTGTCGGTATGCTGTTGGCATACGGCAAAAAATATGCAGTTTATGATATAGGAGACGGTGGTGTTGAATGGCAGGTTCGTGCGGAAAGTTCTCTTTTCTATACAAGATACGGTTCATATGAAACAAAGGCAGACGGAATGATTCTTATTTGCGATGACGATAAGAGAGACGCCGTTGCAACAAACATTATCCGTCAGACTATGTGGCACAGAAAAAGTCTTATGAGCGAAAACTATACCGAGCGTGAAAGACCTGTCCGCTTTTCAAGATCGCCGATTAAACTACGGACGCAGTATGAGCGTGTTTATCTTACAACGTCTAAAACGCTTAGAAAATCTTTGTTTCGTATATACAACGAAGATAATACCATAAGAAGCTGTATGAAGAATGGAGCCCTGACAAACGATCCCAAGACAGGTGATTTTGAAATATGGCCCGAGAGGTTTTATATAAATCCCGCATTTGATCTATTGAAGCTTGTGTATTTCTTCTCTGCCGTAAAGCTTGATATTTATGATGAAAACGAAACCGGATTCAAATCAGGAATTACATATTCTATAGCGATGCACAAAGAGGATAAGACGATACTTGATATGTACGAAGATGTAAAAAATTCAAGGAGGATAGGGGACGCAGAACTGTGGGAAAGCAAAATAAACTCTGCATTTAGTAACGGGCTTGGTGAACTGTTAAAGAAAAACATCCCAAAAAATCTTCCGTATTACGAAGTGAACAGCGAGGGTATAATTTATCCAAAATCCAGTACTTCTAGCGAAAATTGGTTTTTGCATTTTTCTTCATTGGGATACGAAAACATTCCTGCTAATCACGCCGATATAGTATGTGAGTGGATAAGGAATAATCTTATAACCGGTCCCGACGGTTATTACATTTCTCAAATAACAAAAGAAACAGATGTATGCATCGGAGTAACCCCATCAACCTATAATACAAGAAAAGATTATGCAGGAAATTACGCAACTACTTATACCGAAGGACATGCTGATTATCGCACCGAAACTATAGTTGTCGGTTATAAATTAGCAAAAAGAACACCTACATCACAAAAAAACCAATTAAACAAATGGTAGTTCACAGGGAGATAAAATGAAAAAAATATTATTAATAAATCTAATGGTACTTTTGATGCTTTGTTCTTGTTCCGCAAAGGATACAAACGACTTTGACTGGGAAAACGGTGATATACCGATTAAAAGAACAGCTACAGAAGGATTACAATTTGAACTTACTCAAGAACGCACATCTTATTTGGTTAGCAATGTAGGAAGTGCAAAAGGAACAGTTGATGGAAGGTTTGATATAGTAATTCCCAATGAATACGATGGATTGCCTGTTACAAGAATCGGGGAAGGTGCATTTGCTGATTGTATAGGAATAACGAGCGTAGTAATACCTGAAAGTATAACGTCTATAGGGAATAATGCATTTTATCATTGTTATGAGCTTGAGCAAATATATCTGCCTAATACAATTACTGAAATTGGAGACAAAGCTTTTCTTGGGTGTAACAAGTTAAAAGCAATAACTCTTTCGGAAAGGCTTTGCTATCTTGGTCAAGATGCATTTAACGGATGCAGTTCATTGAAAAAAATTGCTATTCCCGAAACGTTAGAGTCGATTGAATCTGGAACATTTGCAGATTGCAGAAACATAGAAGAAGTTCAGCTTTGTTCAAATCTTAAAAGTATTGAAAAAAATGCATTTTACAACTGTGTGGCCTTAAAAACTATAGATATACCAAATAAAACTGAATACATAGGTGACCTAGCTTTTGCTGAATGCAAAAATCTTAGTAGTATAAGTATACCTAAAGACAATATTATTTTAGGCAATAATATTTTTAAAAATTGCGAAAAACTCAAAAATTTAACCGCACCAGAAGGATATTATCTTTTAAACAACATAAATAGTTATCCTTTGGTTATCCAACCCGGTGTTTACGAGAATTATTCTAATTATACTGTTCTTGTGTCTCCTTGGGAAAGCTTAATTGGGGAATTAGTTAAAGTAGAAGATGGTGTCCTTTTGAAATGTGATGTCGAAGGGGAAATTCTACTACCATTTGACGGAAGTATAACATCTATCGGTGAGAAAGCATTTTATGAAAACGAAGGAATTGCAAGCGTAATTATGCCGGATACAGTTTCTACTATTCAATATTCGGCATTTAGATATTGTAAAAACCTCAAAAGCGTAGGTTTTTCCAACAATCTTTCTTCAATAGAGAATTATGCATTTGAGGGATGTTCTGGTATTATAAATCTATCTATACCCAAGAGTGTCAACAACATAGGCGAATATGCATTTAATAATTGTGAAGGTATAATAGAATTGGAGCTTTATGCAACACATATAGGAAATAGAGCCTTTGGAGGTTGCGATTATCTTACTAAAGTTCTGCTTCTAAACGGAGTGGAAACCGTTGAAGAAGATGCATTTATTTACTGTGATAATTTAAAAAGCATATTTATATCAGAAACTGTAAGACAATTCTCACATCTTGGCTTAGAAATGTGCCTTGCATTGGAAGAAATTAACGTGGACATAAATAATCCGTATTACAGCAGTATTGACGGCGTTTTATTTAATAAAGATAAAACCGAAATATTAAAATATCCAAACGGAATGTCGGATACTGAATATACAATTCCCGAATCCGTTGTTGAGATAGGTGAATATGCATTCAGAAAAAATACAAAACTTAATACTATAAGTATTCCTCACACAGTAAATTCAATAAAAAAATTTGCATTTGACGCATGCACTAATCTAACGAGTATTGATTTGCCGGATGCTCTTACTTCTATAGGAGAGCGAGCAATTTCAAACTGTTCTAGATTGACTGAGATATTAATCCCAAGTAAAGTAACTACTATTGGATTGGGGGCATTTTATGAAGATATTTCTTTGACTAATGTAGTAATTCCCGACGAAGTTTCTTTTATAGACGAGATGGCTTTTTCACATTGTTACAGTTTGGAAACGGTTAATATTCCCAAATCGCTTACATCTTTAAAAGCTGAAGTGTTCAATGGATGTCAAGGTATCAAACAAATTGAAATCCCGAATAATATAAAAACCATTGAAGCGGGTGCTTTTTATAACTGTACCGGTATTTTTAGTATTGATTTACCTGAAGGATTGGAAGTAATAGATTATTATGCCTTTAAAGATTGTAAGAGTTTATATAGCGTTACAATACCCGCAAGCGTGAAAAATATGTCTCCTGACATTTTTAGCGGTTGCTACAAATTGGACTATATATACTATCTTGGAACAGAAGAAGAATGGGAAGCCTTTGATATGAATATTTCGCCATATAGCACAAAAGTTTATTGCTCTGATTCTTATTAAAGTTATAATCATTTTATAAAAAACCACACTTAAACTGAATTTAAAGTGTGGTTTTTTGTGTATATTTGAATCTTCTATATATGCATTGATATACATATAACTCTTGACTTTCTGCATATAATATAGTATAATTATATGCAGATAAGGAGCGTGTATTATGAAAAATTTCATTATTCGTTTTTAAATAACGGTTTGTTACCTGCCAAACTTATAAATTTAACGTCAAGTATTGCATCTCTTAAGATAACATGATGAAAAACACCTCTCAAACCAATTAAGGTTTAAGAGGTGTTTCTACTTTAAATGCAAAGACATTCTTCACAATGTGCAAGATTCGACTTTGCATGTTATGGTGGCTCAATGCGGATGCACTCTTCCCCTTCATAAATGCACTTATGAAGATAGATGTCTTGGCAATAGATTACAAATTAAAGAAAAGATGAAGTTAACTTTATCAAATTAATCACATCATCGACAAATCATCAAAATCAACCTTGGGCAATTTTATTTCTTCATCCTCGATAAACATAAGCATATAAATCGGCAAGTACACTAGATTGCCCTTAACCTCAACATTGTAATTTGACAATACAAATGCTTCCTCGATTGAATAATTTGAAATCTCCATAATATTGTTGAGTGCAGAGTGGCGCTGATAATTCTTGCCACTTTTTACTTCGATAGGAAGTACTTTGCCCTTATACTCAATAACAAAATCAAGCTCTCCAAACTTCTTACTGTTGTAGTAATACAGCTTAAAGCCGTGTGCCTTGAGTTCCTGTGCAACTACGTTTTCGTACAATGCACCGTTATTGATATCCTGATTTTCGGAAAGAAGCTGCATTTTTGTTGCTCTGCCGTATATGGTAGTCAACATTCCTGAATCCGACAGGAACAACTTAAAAAGGCTGCTCTTTTCATTTAGCAACAGTGGAATTGTCGGTTCCGAAACATTATAAACGGGCAGTGCAACACCTGCACTTGCAAGCCAGATAAAATTGTCTTCGCTTCGTGAATAGCGGAGCCCTTTTTTTATGTCCGCAAAGTTAAACCTCTTGTTGCTGTTATTAAGCTCGGCGGGAATAAGGTCATATATCTGTGTAAGATACGGTTTCTTTTCCTCTGACTCATAACGGGTAAAGTCCTTTTTGTACTGTACTACAATATCGTTATGCTCTGTAATTACATCCTCGAGATTTCTCGTTTCACGGAATTTATCAACAAGT